>NZ_JARJHD010000143.1:0-389 GCF_030441955.1 Enterococcus spodopteracolus
CATCAGCAATCAGTGGAGCTCCTAAATAAAGTGCAATAAATACCAGCGGAACAAATAAAATAAATGAAGCCAGCGTTGGGTATAAAATAATTGAACGAGTCATTGCTTTGTCATTAAGATCTTCCACTGCTTTATCCGTATATTTTCCTAAGAAGGTATTGATAAAGAAACGGAACTGATACAAATAACTCCCTAGCAAACCAACAGGTACGGCAACAGCAATCGCTGCTTCTGGTTGCAGATTTCCTAGCAAAGCTACCGGTACGGCAATCGCCGCAGCAATTGAAGGTTCCGCTGGCATGGATCCGCCAGGAGAAAATACCCCCATGTAAATCATTTGTAAAGCGGCAGTAACGATCATGGCTTGAGCCACATTTCCCATCACCAGT
>NZ_JARJHD010000144.1:0-389 GCF_030441955.1 Enterococcus spodopteracolus
TTACTGATTTGTGCTGCTCGTGAATACGTATCAATAATGATCCCACCACGTCCATTGATAAACGGCTCATCCCATTTATCTGCTGCCATGGTTGCAAAATCACGATTGACATAGCCTTGTTCCACCATATCTTTAACAAATTGCATTGATTCTAGGTATTCTGGTTGCATAAAGGATGGCTCTAAAGTGCCGTCTATTTCTTTCCAAGCATTTCCTGCCCCAAACCAAGTAGCTAACACATCGTAAGGACTATTTGAATTGATCGAGCCAGGCCATTGGGGAATAATCAAACCAAACGTATCATTTTCACCATTCCCATCGGGATCGTTCTCAGTAAATGCTTTGGCAATCTCATAAAGATCATCGATCGTTTCTGGTACCTCTAAGTT
>NZ_JARJHD010000145.1:0-386 GCF_030441955.1 Enterococcus spodopteracolus
TTTCCACTCAGTCTGGAACCAGGGCTCTTCCGGCTGTTTAACCAGAAACCCGAGCTTCATGGTTTCAGCGATAGCGGATTGTGACATAACGGCAGCCAGGCCGATGGCCGCCAACGCTTTAGTGAATTTGTGCATGGTAAACTCCGGCTTAAACACGCTTTTATGTAGGGAACAGAAATAATTGGTATTGTTAAAAGTTCAAAAAACAAGGCATTAGCGCCCATCCATCAGATGGACATCTGTGCTGGAAATAGTTTTAGCGGGAAATTGATTCTCCATAGGAGAGCGGCATCACACGGCTGAATTACAGTAATTCCGTACATGAATTCAGCGGATTTAGCCATAAAGTCAGCGGCTTTTGTCAGACAAATCGCAAGGGTGAAAGC
>NZ_JARJHD010000146.1:0-386 GCF_030441955.1 Enterococcus spodopteracolus
GGTCTAACCGTCTCGCTGGCTCTTTGACCATCGGTCACTGACTTGGATATGGTTGGATCGCTCCTCGGTTTCATCCTCCATTACCAAGCTTTGCGCTTTAGTGTAATAGATCTGGTCTTACTTAGAAATGATCTGATTACCAAAACTGAATTAGAAAACAAAATCGATACTAAAGGCATCTTGATTTTCTGAGTCCACTTCTTTATCAGGAGCTAAAGTATCCAAGGGAGAGATAGGATCCAATTGATCTTTTGAATACGTGTAACTATCCTCTGAGCATCTTCTTTAAATCTTCCTGAGGTATTTTCTGGCATGCCATTTAAACTGTATTCTTAAATTCAAATAGACTAGTTTCTGTGACTGAAAATTCTGTACCACTTGTTCAT
>NZ_JARJHD010000147.1:0-382 GCF_030441955.1 Enterococcus spodopteracolus
CCGGTCCGACCATCACCACCTTCGTGGCCTACGCGCTGGAACGCAAGATATCCAAGACGCCCGAAAAGTTCGGCACCGGCATGATCGCCGGCGTGGCCTCGCCCGAAGCGTCGTCGCACTCCAAGACGCAGGTCGACTTCATTCCGACCATGAGCCTGGGCATCCCCGGCGACGCGGTGATGGCGCTGATCCTGGGCGCGCTGCTGATCCAGGGCATCCAGCCCGGCCCGCAGCTGATCACCGAGCATCCGGACATCTTCTGGGGCCTGATCGCCAGCTTCTGGGTTGGCAACGTGCTGCTGATGGTGCTCAACGTGCCGCTGATCGGCGTCTGGGTCAAGCTGCTGCAGGTGCCTTATCGCTACCTGTTCCCGTCGGCGCT
>NZ_JARJHD010000148.1:0-381 GCF_030441955.1 Enterococcus spodopteracolus
GGCCTCATCCACCTCGCTGTAGGCCCGCTCAAGCGCCGCGTGGCTGTAGACGTAGACCGGTGTGCCCGCGCCGCGGGCTATCTCGTGCAGCGGGACGTCCTCGCAGTGCAGGACGCCCCCCCTGTAGTGGAACTCGTCCAAGAGCCTCTACCTCCTTTTCCCCCGTTGCATACCGCCCCTCTCCGGGGCGGCCCACCTCCATGGTATATTTCTGGCCGGCAGCAGGAACCGGACCCTAGGGGGACTATACCCTGTGAGAAAAGCCGACGCGACCCCTCTCCTGCTCAACCCGGTGCTCGAGCAGCAGGGAGCCTACCCGCTGCTGCGCCTGGATGAGCGGCGCGAGCGGCTCCGGGAGCGGGGAGCCCGGCTCTTCGACTT
>NZ_JARJHD010000149.1:0-381 GCF_030441955.1 Enterococcus spodopteracolus
TTTTTTTATCTGGCTCTTGGTTTAGACTCGGACGAAAATTAAAATAAAAAAAAACTTTTTTTAATTTTATATGAGATGTTTTTGATAAAGAAAGAGAAAAGGAAGAGGAAGGGGAAGGGAAAGAAAGCAAAAGAGGGGGGAGGAAGGGGAAAAAGGGGAGAGGAAAAGGAGAAAGAAAAAGAAAGAGAGAAGAAAAAGAGGGAAGGAAAAGGAGGAGGAGAGAGAAAGGGAAAGAAAGGGAAATAAAAAGAAGGAAGAAAGGAGGGAGGGAAGAAAGGAGAAAAGAAAAAGAGGAAGAGAGAGAGGAAAGAAAGGGAAAGGGGGGGAAGAGGGAAGGAGGGAGAAGGAGAAAAAAGGAGGGAAGAAGGAGAGAAAGGGAGG
>NZ_JARJHD010000015.1:0-46168 GCF_030441955.1 Enterococcus spodopteracolus
TTTGATGTTTCTTCAGTTGTGTCGTCTGCGAAAGCTGTGATGCCTCCGGCAAAAATGGTGGATGTTAACGCTGCAATGGTAGCTAATCTAACGAATTTCATGTATTTAAATCCTACTTTCTTTTATTGTTTTTTTCATTTTGTGTTTCCAAAAACTAAGAGTAACGACGATGATCAGAATACCCAATATTTTCCAAGTATTCATCTGACTCTCGTTCGTTTGCGGTAATCTTTTATGCTCGCTCTTTGTCACTTCTGATGGTGCTTGAGCGATTTCTTTGGGAAAGGTTGGTTTTACTTCAACTTCGGGTGCTGGCTCTGGCGTTCCCGGTGTTTCATAGACGCCAGTAAAACCAATCGTCCCTTCAGTTTCCACCGAACGTACTTCTGTCCCATGAACAACTAGTGGTGTATACATTTGAATCAGTAACATACTTACACTTAGTATGTATCTTTTTTTGAATTTCATATCCCTCCCCCTACACTTGTTTCTGACCAGTAAGAGAATATTTTGTTGTTTCCTCTGCCTGTACATACAAGGTTAACGTAATACAAACAAAGAAGAAATTCAGGATTTGCACTAACTAGTGAACCTGATTGTAATCATTACAATCTTGTAGTTATATTCTCTTTATCTTTCTTATTACAAAACAAACAATCGAGAAAGAACCAATAGAAACTGCTTTCCTTAAGTCCTTCCTCAATTGAGTGCTATTTATTCGCTATGTCATGCTAAAAGCATTTTATCAATTAGAGGGTTCATGCTTGTTAAAATATTAAGCCAATCGTTTTTATCCGGTACGCGATTAATCAACAGGTAATCTTTTTTTAATTGATAGTCTAATAAGTATGGTCGATAATTGGTCACGATCAAGTCAACATGTTCAACATTCAAACGTTCCTCTGTGAGTTCTTGTAACCGAATAAATAGAACGTTGTGTTGCTTTGAAAGAAGTTGGATTGCTTGGACTTTGATCAGTTGAACCATCAAGTGATTCCCTTCTAAAAGAAACAATACTGTTTTTTTCGGACCATAATAAGAAAATAGAATCTCTGTGTACATTGTTAAACTCGCTACGACATCATCCAAATAGGCTTCTGAAAAAGCCAGTGATTTTTGATTTCTAAGGATAAATTGCTTGTTTTTTTCATAGGGTATGGCGTATAGTTCTTGGATGGTTCTATTTTCCTCACTTAGTAGCTTATTCAAAATAGGACAGATTTCATTATTGATTTTTCTACCTAGAAAAAATGCTTTTAGGAAAATTGGTAAGACAGAGTCATTTGCCACATCGATATGAAATACTTCAAAATAGGACTCGACAACTGCAGTAATTTCAGGCCATTGATTATACTGCTCGAAAAAAGTTACCTCATGTGACACGCTATCAATGGTTCGTTGACTTACGGTAACAAAGAAAAGCCAGATCAATTCGTCAGGGTGTAGAGTAATTCCATAGTTTTCTTCGATAAGAGGAACAATTTCAGAAAGCAAGACAAAATCTTCTGTATCTGAAATTTTTATACCCTTGATGCTTTGTGGAAGTATAATGATGTGTCCTTGCTGATTTCTGACCATTGAAATGTATACACAATAATAAAAAGCATTGACCATGATCCCTGTCCCAAATTCATACTTACCAAGACGTTCACCTAGATTATCTAAAAACATCTGGTGGATACTTTCTGGGGGATAGACCGTATAAGGAGTAGGCTCCCCTTCGTAAAAGAAATCAAAAAAGAACTTGCGGATATTTCCTTCTTCTCCAACAAGATCTACTGGTTTCAAACTAAGTGAAAGCTGATATTCTTCTAACGCCTCATTGATTTGAGATACTGCACGTAGCATTGTACTTTCTGAATAGCTATAACGATCCGCTAATTCTTCAATCGATACTAGTTCTCCGAAAAATATATCGCTAACGATCTCAAACCAAATTTCAGATTCTAATAAAGCTTCTTTCTTTTCGTGATACAGTTGGCGATTTGTTTCTTTAAAAAAATAACCAGATGTATTTGACTCAAAAATTGCAGTATCTTCAAAGTATTTTTTCAATTCGCTAACGTCTTTTAGGATCGTCCGTTTAGATATCACAAGTTGCTGCGAAAGACCAACAATTGTAAACATATTTTGTTGTTCGATGACATTTAGGATACGCATCCACCTTTCCGTAATCGTGTTCGTGATAAACTTTAATTGTAATTCTCGCATCTAAGCACCTCATTTGTTTTTTATATCTATTCTTAAAAAAAATAGATTGTAAACATGTATAACAAAAAAAGTGAAAAAATACTAATAATAAATAAGTAAATAAACTAAAAATAACACACTTATGGTACCTTTTTATGACAGAAACACCGGTTGACAGGTTTCAACTTATGATGTTACTCTCACTTTAACAATTGAGGTCATTATGCGAGAAACATTTTTAGCGTTATTACGGGATTCCACGCCGCTGTTTGCAACATTACAAGAAGAAAATCGTCAAGAAATCGTCAGTTTACTAGTAGAAAAAGGCGGCTTAAGCGTGACAGAAATCACAGAAGAAATGTCGATTTCTCGCCCAGCTATTTCTCATCATTTAAAGTTACATTTACAAGCAGGGATTGTGTCTGTCGAAAAACGTGGCAAAGAGTGGATCTATTCTTTGGATGTTGCCTACATCCAACGTAACTTCAAAGGATTTATGCAACTATTGGAAAAAATATAACCAGGCTACGGCTTTTCTTTTTAAATAAACAGGTTCATAAGTTCGAACATATAAATCGATTAAAAGGAGAAAACGGATGATCAACCAACTTTTACAAGAGCAACAACAATTTTTTGAAACAGGACAAACAAAATCAATTGATTTTCGCTTGGCACAATTAGCAAAACTGAAACAAGAAATGAAAGAGAGCGAGATTGAATTGACACAAGCCTTGTTCAAAGATTTGCGAAAACCAGCACATGAAGCATACGTAACTGAAATCGGGGTCGTCTATCAAAGCATTTCTATGATGATCAAAAAATTAAAAAAATACGCGAAACGTCAAACCGTTCATACACCGATCTATATGTGGGGAAAAAGTTATCTTGATTATGAACCTTATGGACAAGTCTTGATCATCGCACCTTTCAATTATCCTTTTCATTTAGCTATCGAACCACTGATTGGGGCGATTGCTGCGGGGAATACGGTAATTTTGAAACCAAGTGAATTAGCACCCAATGTATCCAACGTTCTGGCAAAGCTGATCCGTTCAATTTTTCCCAAAGAGTACATTGCCTCGGTCGAAGGTGGTGTGGACGTAACGACTGAATTACTCGCACAAAGATTCGATTATATCTTCTTTACTGGCAGCGTACCTGTCGGAAAAATCGTAATGCAAGCTGCCGCAAAGAATTTAACACCCGTCACTTTAGAATTAGGTGGCAAAAGTCCCGTGGTCGTCGATGATACTGCGAATCTAAAATTAGCAGCCAAGCGGATCATTTGGGGAAAATTGCAGAACAACGGACAAACATGTATTGCACCAGATTATGTTTTAGTGTCTCGTAAACGAAAAGAGGCATTAATCAAAGAAATGATGATTGCCATGAAAGAATTTTATGGTTCTGATGTCAGAAAAAATACAGATTACGGCAGGATCATCAATGACCGGCATTTTATGCGACTACACAATTTGTTGAAAGTAGATCAATCATTCATCGCCGCGGGTGGTGAAACCAATCGGGCAGACTTGTTCATTGAACCGACTTTACTAGACCTTCCTTCCCATGAAGCGGCAAGTATGCAAGAAGAGATTTTTGGTCCGATTTTACCAATCTTGTCGTTCGATACGATCACTGATGCAATCACTCAAATCAAATACTATGAAAAACCATTAGCATTGTATCTTTTTACAACCTCTACTAGGAATAAAGAGAAAATCATGTCGGCCATTTCATCAGGGAATGTCACCGTCAATGATGTACTCAAACATGTCGCGAACCACCATTTGCCTTTCGGCGGAGTTGGAGAATCTGGTATAGGCGGTTATCATGGCAAGTATAGTTTTTTGACTTTCTCTCATCAAAAAGGAGTATATGAAAATCGATCGAAATTCAATGTCCCCGGCTTATTTCCGCCATATAATGAGCGAACTTTAAAATTACTGAAGCAAATATTGAAATAGATATCCAGTCATTTTAGAATAAATAGAATGATGCCTCTCCCGTATCTCCTAAAACTGAATTAACAGCAAAAACAGAAGTACAATCATTGAAAATAAGGTGACCACCATGAAAATTGCTCTGCCAATTTTTGTGGTTGTCGCCTTATTTCTCAAGTCTAAACACTCCTGTCTCAACCTCATTTTCAAGCAATATGATTTGGCAAAAAAAAGGAAGTTTTACCCTCGTTGCTACAATATAGATCCAATCTGATAGTTACTTTGATTATTAAAAAAATGAGAGGGGCTACCCCACAACAAAAAAATTTTACCCTTATGTATTGTATTCATTAATCAATCGAATTATTTTCCTATTCTTTTATTGATTATTAAAAAAACTGACCTAATTTCTTAGATCAGTAAATATCTCTATAGAGTTGATTAAATATGAATAGCCACTTACAAATTTTCATAGAAAAAGCAATATATTCACTTTTACAGGAATGAGAAAGAGTAAAACTCACCCTTTAAGAAATTGATGATTCATTGCCTGTAAACTTAGTTGATCGATAGCCAATGCTTGTTTCAAATAAGTTTGGATCGACCCGTATTCCTTTTCTATCACTTGATAAAAACGGTCCAAGTAACTACTGTCCACATTCAATGCAACATTTAAAGCAGCTAGATTCCCCTCGTTCAAGTGGACTTTTTTAGCTTGCGCCAAAATCAATGCATTTTCTTTTTTACGTAGTTCATTCGTGCGTAAATAATCGACATAGATTGCCTTACGAGGAACGTCTAATGACTCTAATATTAGCAAAGCTGCGATTCCCGTTCGATCTTTCCCAGCAAAACAGTGAAATAACAGACTTTCCTCTTGATCCAAAGTAAGTACTTCTTGGAAGAAACGAGCATATCCTTTCTGTGAAGTGGGATTCAAGGCAATATCTTCATATATTTTTGTCATATAGTTCGTGGCTTTTTCAGGTGAGCCGATTTTCACAAAATCTTCCAGCCCAGCGCCTTCTTCTGCCACATCTTTCATGATGTCGATATGAATATACTTCGTTTGTGGAACAGGTTTATCTGGTCGAGCTTGGATTTCATCTTCGCCACGTAAATCAACGATTTTACTTAAACGATAGGAGGTTTCTAAATGTTTAGCATCTTCTTCTGTCAAACTAGATAATTCACCTGAACGCAAGAAAACATTTGTTAAAACTTCTTTGCCATTTCTATTTTTGATGCCACCGATATCGCGAAAATTTGTGATTTTTACCATTTCTGCAATGACCTTCCTTTTTCCATATTTTAGGATTTTTTCCACTTAGTTCCTCAGAAGCGGTTGCGTACTGCATCTGAAAGAACCACCAAAGATCCTTGTCAGTTGATAGTCAACATACTCGACGGTGATTCCTCGTTTCTCTAATTCTTCTCCAATAAACATAAATTCTGGATCTGTGATGTACGTTGTTTCATTGATCGGCAAGCCATTCGTTGCCAAGCGAGAGGCTTGTGCTAAAGACACATCTACCCGATCCCAATGGCTTAATTGTTCTGGGATACCACTTAGGAACGCTTCTTCACACACGATCATCAATCCATCTTTGACAAGGCTTAATGCGCAGTCTAAATGTAGGATCGTCGGATGAAGTGGCACTTCGATCACTTTGTAGCCAAATCGCTTGACTAGATTTCTTAACCATTCAATACCACGAGTATTGGATGCTAACCCTGAGTTACCTGCAAAAATCGTTTTTCCTAATACTAAAACATCTCCACCTTCTAAGAAAGGCCCTTGTTCTGAATCGATACCTTGCGAAATATCCGGCTTAGGAATAGAAAAATACAAGCAGTCATTCTCATTCGATTCATTCATTAGTAGCTCACGAATCGGTAGAATCTCATTTCTGCGGTGTGGGAGCTTCAATGAGCCTTCAATCAATAGATCCCCGATCGTAAAAAAGGGATCTCGGGTGAAAAAGTTACTGTAGCCATACTCTAGTCCTAGTTCTTTTTCAAAAGAGGTCAATTTTCTTGGTAAAAGGACTTCTACCTCATGTTTTTCTAGTACTTTTTGTAAATTCTTTCGTTCGACTTCCCAAGCTTTTTGTTGTTCTGGGAAAGCTTCACTAAAGTCTTTGCCTATCACTTCAGGCCCACTAAATAATTCATGGTTTTCTTCTGTCAAGAAATCGACACCGGTTAATTCTTTCGTAGGAAAGCCAAATTCAGACTGTGCTAAAACGACCCGTTTTAGCGGTGCAAACTCGCTTTTCACAAAAATATGATCCATCGTTTCTGCTCCTCCTCGATTTGTTCGAATCTTTACAGGAAATAACATGCGAAACCAACCAAAAATATTAAAACAATCAAAGCAATCATTGGTTCGACCCATGTTTTTTTCGAAGAAAGAAAGACATTTTTCTTATTTTTTACAAATCCCCAACCAAAATTTCTAGGGAGTTGTACTTCTAATATCATCCCACCTGATAAAGGCAACAGTGCCACTTTATATCTGGATTTTGCAAACAAAAACAATGACATAAAATAAAGACCGAACTGGATGATTTTGATCAATCGAATGATTTGGATATTTTTGATTTTTCTCACTATTTCTCTCCTTCTATCCTAGCGGTTATCGTCTAACAATAACACCCTTTCTCTTTTTCTTAGGATATTTTTTAATTATTTGGTTAAAAGAGCGTCCTATTCCGTTACCTCTGCTCCCCAACCCCCACTATCTGTCAGAAGCAACTTTTTTACTATAGCATGAGTTGACTTCGTCTAGATCAAATCGATCATAATCGTTGGTTTTAGACTCATAACCTGCAAAATCACTCACTAAATAGCCCACATCCAGTCGATTGGAGGTGGGCTATTTTCTACCGAATTATTTCATTTCTACGCTTTCACCATTTGTCGCAATCACTTTTTGATACCAGTAAAATGATTTTTTAGGCGAGCGGGCCAATGTTCCGTTGCCCTCGTCATCTCGATCGACATAGATAAAGCCGTATCGTTTACTCATTTCACCAGTTCCTGCACTGATCAAATCAATACAGCCCCATGAAGTATACCCGATCAAGTCCACGCCATCATCGATTGCTTTCCCCATTTCTTGGATATGTTGGGCGAGATAATCGATTCGGTAATCATCATGGATCGAGCCATCGGATTCTACTTTATCGACCGCACCAAGTCCGTTTTCTACGACCATCACTGGGATTTCATAGCGCGAATAGATTTGATTCAAGGTATATCGCAGTCCGACCGCATCAACTTGCCAACCCCACTCGCTTGTTTCAAGATACTCATTGGCAACCCCACCAAATAAATTGCCGCCACTTTTATCTGACCGAGTATTTAGATCATGTGCTATACACGTACTCATGTAATAACTGAACGTATAGTAATCGACAACGCCTTCCTTCAGGAGTGCCAAATCCTCTTCTGTGATGTCCACTTCGATTTGTTCTTTTTCAAAGTAGCTTTTCATGTAATAAGGATAGGCTCCTTTGACTTGGACATCGCCACAGAAATAATTTAACCGGTCATTCATTTGTTGCGTCTTCAACACATCTAATGGATGACATGTTTTGGGATACATCGTGATATACGCCAACATACAGCCGATCTGAAAATCCGGATTGATGTTATGTCCAGCAATCACCGCGCGAGCAGAAGCAAGGAAGACATTGTGTAAGGCTTGATATTTTTCTGTTTCCGTATACGTTCGATTGAATAATCCATTGATTTGTTTGCCATGCTCTAAGACACCAAAATTGATTTCATTGAAGGTCAACCAGTATTTCACTTTGCTTTTGTAGCGTTCAAAAAGTGTCGTTGCGTAACGTTCGTAATACTCGATCGTTCGTGTGTCTAAAAATCCGTCATACGTTTTTCCCAAATGAAACGGTAACTCAAAATGTGAGATCGTCACGATCGGTTCGATCCCATATTTATGTAGCTCATCAAACACTGCATCATAGAATTTCAAGCCTTCTTCATTTGGCTGTGCCTCATCCCCATTAGGAAAAATCCGTGTCCACGCAATCGATAAACGATAGGCTTTAAATCCCATTTCCGCAAATAATGCGATATCTTCTTTGTAGCGATGATAAAAATCAATCGCTGTGTGGCTCGGATAGTAATACTTGGTTTCATCAATCACCAAATCAAATGTGCGCCGTTCCCCCATCTCACGATTGCCTGCCCGATTGTGATCGCTGATCGAATCTCCTTTGCCATTGACATCCCATGCTCCTTCACATTGATTCGCCGCTGTTGCACCACCCCATAAAAAATTCTTCGGAAAACTCATCAGTCATTGCCCCTTTTCAGTTTGATATGATAGCCTTACCGCAGTTATTCTGCCGTTGGGTATAAAAAAAGACCCAATCTACCACCTAAAAAGGCCGTTGATCAGGTCTAGCTTAACTGAATAATCACTATCCTAACTAAAAAGATACTATTTTTTGTAAACGTTGTCAAATATTGATTTATTCGTCATCTTCAGCCAATGCAGCAATCACTTGGTTCACATTCAGAATATTTTCTGCACCAGAGCGAACATATTCCGGCGCCGATCCAACCATTTGACTATTGATAAATTCGATGACCATTGGCATATTCATGCCTGCATATAATTCGATTGCTTCGCCTTCCATGATCAATTGAGCAATACTATTTGCAGGTGTCCCACCCATCAAATCACAAAAAACGACATAGTCTTCCAACGAAGAAACGACCGCAAGAAATTTTTCTTTGAAGTCCTCTGTTCCTTCTTCTGGCAATAAAGCCACAGTATGAATATGAGCTTGCGGTCCCATGATCATTTCGGTACTTGCCTTTAGTCCTTCACAAAGTCCTCCGTGACTGACAAGAACTAACTGTTTGCTCATTTTCACCACTCTCCTATTTTGAAATCACACCTAAAGCGGATAAAACGACACAGATGATCAAGACGATAAAAATTGCTCTTGTGGATGTCATATTCTTTTTGCCTAATAACCAATAGACACCACCAACGATCGCGGCTGGTAATAATTTAGGCAGGATCATATCAATATTATTTTGCATGTTCATCGTCACATCACCAATGCTCGGCGCCCAGGAAACTTGTACATTCACCATTGTAGCAACTAATGCCCCGACCATAAACACCCCTAACAAAGTGGCGGCATCTGTGAGGGCTGTTAACCGTGATTGCATCGTGGTCACTAAAGAAATTCCTTCCTTATAAGCAAATTGCAATTGTTTCCAACGAAAGACCATGACTGCGATTTGTGCTACTATCCAGATAAAAATCCCCGCGGGGTTCCCATTAATTGCCATATTTGCGGC
Organism: Enterococcus spodopteracolus; assembly: GCF_030441955.1. Classification (NCBI taxonomy): domain Bacteria; kingdom Bacillati; phylum Bacillota; class Bacilli; order Lactobacillales; family Enterococcaceae; genus Enterococcus; species Enterococcus spodopteracolus. Next base: position 9,480 of record NZ_JARJHD010000015.1, read on the forward strand.
TAATGCCCCAAAAATGGTCGGGATCAATGCGGCGAAAATGGAATCGCCAATCGCGGCGAAAGGCCCCATCAATCCAGCTTTCATCCCGGAAATGGTTTCTTTTGCAGCAATGCCCTCTTTTTCTTCAATTGCTAAATCGATCCCAGTAATGATCGTGTTGAAAAAGTTAGAGGTATTAAAAAATTGTGTATGAGTCTTCATTATTTCTTTTAATTCCGGCGTATCATCTCCGTAGATTTTTCGCAATTGTGGCAGGATCGTATAGAGATAACCTGAACCTTGCATCCGCTCATAATTCCAGCCTAATTGGAAGGTCAACAAGCTTCGGCGGTTGATTTGTGTAAAGTCTTCTTTCGTTAACTTGTAATTAGATTTCGTCATCTTCGATTTCTCCTTCCTCAGAGGTTGTATGGGGACTTGCTACTTGCTGGTTTTCTGTTCGTTGATTGTTTTTATAGCTGATCGCTGCTAAAGAGAAACCGATCATTGCTACTGCCAACATCGGTAATGAATTGAAGGTTGCCGGCAAATCTTTGACGACACTTGCGACACTCGTGCCAAGCAACTGGACATTTGAGAACAACGTTGCTAATAAGGCAGTGATCGTAAAACCTAAAATCAGATAGGGAAAATGTTTCTTGACCGGTAAATAGCGTAGTAAAATAGCAAAACCAACAGCTGGTAAAACGGCTCCTGCGACAGATAAGCCATCGCCTAACCATTTCAACTCGCCATTTAGTACAGCGACGACGTTTTCGACTAATCCGCCACCAAATGCTAAGGCTAAAAAGACAGGGATCAAACGTGACAAGGACCAAGGAAGAGCACCTAATAAATAATTGCGTTCAATTGCTTGATAATTCATTGTTTCGACATGTTGGTCGATACGATGAGCGAAGTACGTATTCGCAAATCGAGCTAAAATATCCAATTGGATCATTAAACTAGCGACAGGAACTGCAATAGCCGCAATTGCCTGTTCTGGATTCATCCCTAATGAGATGGAAAAAGCAGTTGCTAGTATCGTTCCGGAGTTTGCATCGATCCTTGAAGCACCGCCAAATGTTCCAACACCTAGAACGGTCAATTGCATACTACCACCGATGATCAATCCAGCTTGTAAATCCCCCATGACTAATCCGGTGAACAAACCGGCAAAAACGGGGGCACTCATTGAGGAATAAATTTGTAGTTCATCTAAAATCTGATAACCTGCATATAAAGATAATAATAAGATTTGCCACCATTGAATGGACATCTACTTAACCCCCTTATTTATTCAAAAGACTCATAAAATCTTCTGATTTATCACTTGGTACCATTTGTGCGGTCAAATGGACCCCACGCGCATGTAACTGTTTGAAATCCTCCATATCCTTTTCCACCACATTGATCGATTTGGTGATTGATCTGGTTTCATTTGTCTGAGACATATTCCCTACATTGACTTCCTTGATCGGCACGCCTCGTTCAACAAGTTTCAATAATCGATCAGGTTTTTTGGCGACGATCAGTAAGCCTTGGGAGTCATATTTCCCAGCGAGAATATTCTCTGCAGCTTTTTCAATCGGTAAGACACTTAACTTTACTCCTGCTGGTGTGGCTAATTTCAAGCCACTTTTTTCTACTGTATTCATTGCAACCTCATCATCTACAACTAGTATCCGAGTAATCGACAACTTCGTTACCCAAAGATTCGCGACTTGTCCATGTATCAAACGTCCATCGATTCTTACACCAATAATTGCCATTGTTCATTCTCCTTTACCACTAAATTTATCATTCTTAAACCAAAGGTAACGCTTACATTATTCACCTGTTTTTTGATACCAAGGTGTTGCTGTCTGGTTGATTACTTGATTCAAGTTCTCAATATTCTTTCTACCTTGTGTCCGTAACCATTTGATGGCTCCTTCTTTCCCAGCATCTACATAAGCTTTGACGCCATCTTTCCAAGTCGCTCTTCCGCACAAGACACCATTGAAGGTGGAACCTGACTCATGAGCAAAGACTAGTGTTTGTTGGAATAATTCAGAAGATACACCCGCACTCAAGAAAATGAATGGCAAGTGAGTCGCCTCGCTTTGTGCCTTGAAAAAGTCAGCTGCTTCTTTTTGACTATAGACGATTTCCTTGTCACCAAAACCTTCGACAAAGTTCATATTGACTGGTACTTCGACTTTCAAAACATCTACTTGGTAGCGAGGCTTTGAAAATTCTCTCATCATTTCAATCACTTTATGCGGTTTGACCTTTGCATACTCCGATGAAGCGTTATCATTTATGTTTGCATCATAAGAAAGCAGTTCTAAATAAAACGGGCGATCCTCTCCTGCACATTCACTTCCTAGACGTTCAATAAAGACATGTTTCAAATGATTGATTTTTGGATCTTCATCAACGTCATAATAAAGTAAAAATTTCACTGCATCTGCTTGTTCTTCTTTTAATCTCAAGGAAGACCAGTCTCCTAATAGATCTGGTAAACGTCCAGGAGTCGATACGTCATAACCCGTTTTTTCATATGCCAAGAGCAAACCAGCGGATTGATCACGTACTTTGGCCGCAGGCAAACCATATTCAGGATCTAATAAAATAGCTGAAGCATAGGGCGTCAACTCACGAGAAACCAACGCTTTGAACTCAATCAATTGTTCATCTGTGGGTGTTTCTCCTAAAGCCGACAGCATTTTCTTCAATGCCCCCCGCTGATCGATTGCTAATGCACTGATGATGCCGTCTTTTGTTGCTAATCGTTCCATCGCTTTTTTCTTATTTGGTGTCATCGTTTTTATTGACCTCCTTGTGATTCATTTTGGTACGCATGGATCGTCACACCTTTGACTACTCGATTCACCGTTCCTGTCGGTGAAGGTGTGTCAGGCGTATTTCCGACTTGGATCGACATCTGCAAAGCAATGATTTGTGCGGTCAGGATCATCACAACAGATAGATAGGCATCGGGTAATTCTAGCGCGACTGGTTCTAGGAAAAAGTTTGCTCCAGAAAAGTCTCTTTGCGTCGATTGAGCAATGGCTAACACCTTTGCAGCAATAGCATTGCCATTGATTTCCTCTAAAATATCTAAATCATAGTTGCGTGTGTACTCTTGGTTCGTCACAAACCCAATCACTAAGGTTTGCTCATTGACAAAGGATTTTGGTCCATGACGAAAGCCCATCGAAGAATCAAAGATCGTCGCGATTTTCCCAGCAGTCAACTCTAAGATTTTCAGCTGTGCTTCTCTTGTGGCGCCAGCCAAGCTACCTGAACCAAGATATGCGACCCGATTGAACGGTACTGCTAAAAATTGGCTCAGTTCTTGCTCTCTTTTTAGAACATCTTTGCCGATACGGATCAAGGAATTAACATACTTTTGTTTTGTTTCTTGGTTCGTTTGATCAAACAGCCAAAGGGCACTCAATAACATACATGTAAAACTACCTGTCATGGCAAAGCCAGCATCATTTGCTTTTTGTGGCATCAACAACAAGAAATGTTGCGATTGTTCACGTGCAACTTGTGCTAATTGTCCATCTTCTGCACACGTAATCGCTAAATGAAACAACGTATCCACCACTTGATCGGCGATTTTGACCGCTGCCAGACTTTCCGGACTATTGCCACTTCTAGCAAACGAAATCAATAACGTGGGTTGATCCGGAAACAAATACTCTCTTGGCGAAGCAACAATATCAGTCGTACCAAAACTATGAAAAGCAAATCGTTTGGTGTCTCCATGCTCATTCAAGTAAGGAACAAGCGTATCGCCTACATATTGAGAAGAGCCTGCACCGGTAAAGATGACTTGGATTTGTTGCTTGTTTGCTTGTTTTTCAAGTTCATCAAAGAAAAGAGTTAATTCATTTTTCTTCTCTTCTAAGATGTCCACAACCACTTCCCACAGATTTGGTTGTTGTTTGATTTCTTCTGTAGTGATCCTTGCCCCTATTTTTTCTAATTCATCCTTCGACAGTTCAAACATGTTATTTTCCTCCTAGATTACTCCGAACATGACGGATCTTATAATGGAATTGGTCTGCTCTTGCGATACTATCGGTGTATTCGATGATCTCGTTTTTAATATTGAATGTCGTCCGTTTCAAATGTAGGATCGGCGCACCATCACAGATGTGCAGTAACTCCGCATCTGTTGCGTACACAATACTCGCATAGAATTCTTCTTCTGCCACTTGGACATGTTGATCAAAATCCTGCAGAAAGACATCATATAAAGGCTTACTTTCCAATAACGATAAATCAAGACCAAGAAATAGTTTTGCTGGTAAATAAGATCGCTCAACCATTAAAGGTACATCGTTCGCCAAACGTAATCGTTTGATCTTGAAAATCGCTTCGCCTAAATTGAGATTCAAACATTCAGCCAACTGCTTAGTCGCAGCTTGTTTTTCAAAAGCTAAAATAACCGTTTTCGGTGTACGCCCCAATGCCAACATTTCTTCTGTGAAGCTGTAAGCACCTGCTAAACTCGCTGCTTGATGCGATAAGTCACTGACAAACGTCCCTTTTCCATGTTTTTTATAAATATAGCCAAGTGTTTCTAATTCCCGTAATGCCAATCGAACCGTCGTCCGACTCACACCATAGTAGAGACATAATTCCCTCTCAGACAGCAATTTATCATGGGGGATCATTTCTGTCTCAATTCGTTTCTTTAGCACATCAACTAGTTGATAATATAACGGTTTCCCTTTACGAGAATTTTCCATTTCTTTACCCCTTCCAACTGGTTATAACCACAAGACAATCGTAAAGTAATAATAACTAGCTGTCAACATAAAAATCGTTTAAAAACCTCTACATAACAACGTTTACATTAACTATATATAAAAAAATTTTAAATACCTCGAAAATACCACTTAAAATAAAAAAACAGCATAACCCTCATAAAAAGAAACATAAAGCTTAGCCTAAAAAAAGCTTGTTATACTAGAAAATTTATAAAATAATGAACAAATCCAACGATTCTTTTTCTTCCATTCCGCTAAATTCCAATGAAAAATAACAAAAAAAGAAACACTTCATTTGCCATGTCTAGGCGCTCAAAGTGTTTCTATTTACTATTTCAAGATGACTAACCAACTAGCGACAAATCTTATTTTGCCAAGGCGAAGCTGTCTTCATCAAGACGCCATTTAATTCCTCAATGTTGTTTCTTCCTTGTTCAGCTAGCCATTTTTTTGCCGCCTTTCCCCCTTGATCTGCAAAAGGTACCACGCCACCTGCCCATGTAGCTCGCCCACATAAAACACCATTGAACGAAGACCCAGCGTTTTTGGCAAAGTGTAACGTTTCTTGGAATCCTTTGGCACTGACACCTGCACTCAGAAAAATAAACGGTAAGTCAGTGGCTTGGCTTTGCTTGATGAAGAAAGCGGACGCCTCTTGCTTGGAATAAATGATTTCTTCTCCAAAACCCTCAACATAAGTCATATTGACAGGTACTTCTACCTTCAGGACATCCACATTGAACCTCGGCTCTGAGAATATTTCCATCATTTCAATGACTTTTTTTGGTTTGATCTTGGCATATTCTTTGGAGGTCGTATCTGGGATCGTTGCATCATAAGATAGCAATTCTAAAAAGAAAGGAAGATCTTCCGCCAGACATTCTGAACCGATTCTTTCTACATATGCCTGTTTCCGTTCATTGACTTCTTCGCTTTCGTCGACATCATAGTAAAGCAAGAATTTGCAGCCATCTGCTCCAGCTTCTTTTAGCCTTTTGACTGACCAAAAAGCTAAAGTATCTGGCAAACGTCCAGGTAGCGTTGTATCATATCCTGTTTTCTCATAAGCCAACAATAGTCCAGCTGTCTTGACGCGTTTTTCGGCAGCGGGCAACCCATATTCTGGATCTAAAAGAATCGAAGAAGCAAAAGGTGTCAATTCTTCGGACACGAGTTCTTTGAAATGGATCAAATCATCCACTTTGACCTCCTCTTGATGTCTCGCTATCATTTTTTTCAATGCCCCTCTTTGATCAATTGCTAGAGCCCCAATGATTCCGTCTGGATTACTCATGTTTACCAATGCCTGATATTTTTCCGCAGATACTTTCCTCATATTCTTAACATCCCTTCTAACTTAGACTCAATCAAACCAACAATTTCTTCTTGGTTGGGAGCCGCAATAAATGCCTGTTTAAAACTATCATCCAGCAACATTCGTGCCATTTGCGAAAGAAGCGCCAAATGACTGGTTCCTGCTTCTTTGGCTGGAATAAACAACGCAATCACATACTTGATCGGTTGACCGTCTAAACTATCCCAGGCCACTGTATTCGTTAATTTCAAGATCATGATCGTTGGTTCTTCTATACTTTCACTTTTCGCATGAGGGATCGCAAAGCCATCCATCATACCAGTCGTGCCTTCTGCCTCTCGTTGTTTCAAGCCGATTTTGACCGCCTGTTCATTGGTCGCTTTTCCTACCTCGACGATTTTTGTTGAAAGAAACTCAAATACCGCTTCACGAGTATTCGCCGTCACATTGGTATAAACAAATAAATTTCCCATCAAATGAATCCTCTCCCTTTCACACACTCAGTGACTTTCTTTTTTGAACCAAGCCTAGTAATACTCCGCCGACAACAGAACCAGCAAGAATCGCAAGCACCCACAGTAAGCCATGCGTCACTACTGGTAAAACGAGAAATCCGCCATGGGGTGCCGGTACTTGTACGCGAAAGAAATAGGTCAATACAGCGGCGATCGACGAACCAAGCATCATGATCGGCAAGACACGAAGCGGATCTTTTGCTGCAAAAGGAATCGCCCCTTCCGTAATATGTGTTGAACCTAAAATGAAATTCACTAGACCAGCATTCTTTTCGTTTGGCTCGAAGTATTTCCCAAAAAGCAAGACAGCAAAGCCTGTAATCAACGGCGGAGCAATACAGGCTGCAGAAACGCCCGCCATAAAGCTAGTATTTCCTTGTGCTAACAGAGCAGTCCCAGTAACATAGGCTGCTTTATTGATCGGACCACCCATATCGAATGCACACATACAACCGACGATCACCCCTAACACTAAGGGACTTGAGTTTTCAAAACCTGCTAGAAAATCCATCATTCCCTCATTGATACTAGCCATCGGTTCTGAAATGACCGTCATGATCAAACCAGTAGTTAACACTCCTAGGACAGGATACAAGAATATCGCTTTTAAACCATCCAGTGTTTTAGGTAAAATTTTCAATACTCTCATTAGCCCCAACACCACATAACCTGCCAAGAAACCTGAGATAATCCCACCTAAAAAACCTGTGCCACCATCTGAGGCAATCAATCCACCGACAAAACCAACAACGAGTCCAGGACGTTTTGCAATTCCTTCAGCAATAAACGCGGAAAGGATTGGCACCATCATACTCATCGCAAAACCACCGATTCGATTCAAACTCGCAGCAAATTCATTGTATTGTGCATTCGTTGGATCAGCAGAATAGATGCCCCATAAAAAAGAAATCGCAATCAAGACCCCACCACTGACAACAAAAGGCAACATGTGGGAAACCCCATTCATTAAGTTCTTATAGATTTCATGCCCCACGCTTTGTTGTACATGTTGTTTTTCCTTGTCTCCTTCGGCCCTTTCGATTTTTTCAGAAATCACACCTTCACCGTTCAAAACCGCAGCAATCAATTGATCGGCTTCTTTGATCCCTTTCGAAACAGAAACATCAATGATCCTTTTCCCAGCAAATCTTTCCGATTGGACATCTTTATCCGCCGCAATAATCACTGCTTCTGCTTCAATGATTTCTTGTTCCGTCAGTTGATTTTCTACCCCTACTTGACCATGGGTCTCCACCTTGATTGAAATGCCTTTTTTCTTTGCTGCCTGTTCCAGTGCTTCTTGTGCCATATACGTGTGGGCGATACCTGTCGGACAACCGGTTGCTGCAATTAATCGATACTTAGCCATTATTTGAATTCCTCCTTATAAATGGTGATTGCTTTTTTCAACGCTGCGACATCTGTAAAATCAGTCAATCCTTTTTGAAACGCAGTCGAGCTGCCCGCAGCTAAACTATCCTTTAAACAATCGGTAGGGTCTTCTCCTTTGATCATACCTGCCAGAAAAGTCCCTAATAATGTATCGCCGGCACAGGCAGTATTGACGACTTTTCCTTGTGGGGCATTTCCTGTCAAACAATAATTCTTGTTTACATAGATGCCACCAGCTTCACCTAATGACAACAACACATTTTGAGCGCCTGCGACTAACAACTTCTGACAATAGTTCACGTATTGCGTTTCTGCGATTTCTTCCTCAAACCATTCTGCCAATTCCTGCTCATTTGGTTTTAGCAAAAATGGCTGATACTTTAAACATTGGGTGACAATCTTAGCGCTCGTATCTAAAATCAAACGCACGTGATTCTCATGACAAATTTTACTGATCATTACTAAGATTTCTTCTGGTACCCCTCTGGGCAAGCTCCCCGAAACACAAAGATAATCCCCCGCTGACAATTGCTCGATTTTCGCAAGCAATTCTTCCATCGCTAACTGGTCGATTTCTGGTCCACGATTGACCAACTTGTATTCACTTGATTCCTCATTCACTTGTGTAAATACGTTGATGCGCGTCATTCCGGGTATAGAAACAAAATGAGCATCGATTCCTTCCTTCGCCAAACATTCCTCAATATAAGCCCCAGTAAATCCTCCGCTAAAGCCCAACGCAGTATTTGGTATCCCGAGTTTATTTAAAATCAATGAAACATTGACCCCTTTCCCATTTGCTTGGATGTCCTCATCGATTGAGCGGTTCACGATATTCGGTTTGAGTTGTGCCACTTCAATAAACAGATCAATCGCTAGATTCATCGTACATGTATATACGTTAGCCACCTGTATCCCTCCTCACTTTATCTACAGTATGACCTGTTTTTGGATGTACATGTTTTCTAAATAAGCGAAATTTTAGGTAAATATTTACAAAATAAAACTCATCCAAGTAAGGGTTTACATCCGTGGTAGAATAAAAAGAAGCTACAAAGAAAAGGGGAGGAGTAAATGGAACCTAAATTAAGCGAGGCAGAATATTTTTTATGGGCGTATATGATGAATCACATCCAAGAAATCCCAAATCTATCAATTATCAAACTAAGCGAACGAGCCAACGTATCCACCACGACCATTGTTCGTACCATGAAGAAAAAAGGGTACGAAGGCTATACTTCTTTTAAGCATCATTTAAAAGAAAAGAAGAATACCACCATCAATTTTGCTATGGTCGATAAAGTAGATGAAGAAATAAAAACCTCCATTCTAAAAAACGAGCAAGAAGTCGTACGTACCATCAATCTATTGGATACAGGAGTAATCGAAGATGCGATTCAAAAAATCTGGAGCTCACAAAGAATCATTATCTTTGCCAGAGGATTTTCAGAAATGATTGGGGAAGAAATACAAACAAAATTCCAACTACTCGATAAATATTGTGTCCTTCATACCGATCCAAATATCATCAAAACCGTTAGTCGCAAACTGCACAAAAAAGATGTCGTTCTCTTTATTTCCTTAAACGGTGAAACAGACGAACTCGTAGCAGCAGCGGAGAATTGCTACCGCGAAGAAATCAGTTCGATCCTGATCACCGCCTCACGGGAAAGTCGCTTGAACCGCTTAGCAGAATTATCCTTGATCGGCTTCAAATCCGAAATCTCCTTCTTCCCTGAATATGAAGTCCGCTCTCGCCTGCCACTTTCTGTGATTGCGCGGATCTTGCTAGATTCGTATGCGATACGGGTGAAGAAGGGGGATTGAGAAATAAGTGTAAGAAGCATCAATCACCGAAAATGTGAAGTTTTTTCGGTGATTGATGCTTCTTTACGAAAGAGTTTATTCAGTTTTATTTACGTTTGATTTACATTTGATTTACATTTGATTTATGACGTTCATCTACATTCATGTCTTGTCATAACGCCAAAACAAAACAAATAATAGAAACTACAACCGTCAAAACAAATTCAACCTTCACTTCCGTTCCATACGTTTGATTCGGTAGATAGATTGCTTTTCGTTTCGATTGATAGGGGATTTTTGGTCGATTAGGTTGGGCAGACTCAATGAGTATCGATAACAAAATCAGTGTGAAGTAAATAGTATTTTGCTGTGCCGCAAAATAGATGCTTGAAGCTAATAAAATCAAACTAGTCCCTTTTAGTATCCTAGCGTAGGGCATTTTTATCTCTCCGTTCTATTCTTCTATTTGTAGATTTTCTGTCCTGTTTTCTAACTATTTTCTATTATTTTTATACCTCCACATGACAATCAATAGAATCGTCATCACTAGATAGGAGGTGAGAACAATTATTTGGTTCACTCTTTTCACCTTCTCTAAAATTCTCAAACGATCGGTACTTTTATGTATTCATTTTTATTACTAATAAATAGACGTGGTTCAAATGATTCCTGTTACTAAAAATGATACAATTCTAATTCTAAAATGGAGCAAATCATAAGAACTAAAATCGTGGGAATCAGCGCAAACATCACTTCCGTTTTAGATATTTGATTCGGTAGATAGATTGCCTTTTTTCCCGATTTGTAAGGAGTTTTAGGTTGGTCGTATTGAACATATTCAATAAATAGTGATAGCATAATCAGTGTGGTATAGATCGTATTTTTCATTGCCGCAAAATAGATGCTTAGTGCTAATAAACCCAGTTGGATTATTTTGAATATTCGAACGTAGGTCATCTTTCAACTCTCCATTCTATGTATAAATAGTAACCGATCCCTCTCTACAAATATATATACGTAAAGCGCTAAAATATTACTTTAACAAATTAAAATAACTTCCACTTTAATCATATCAAAAAATATCAAAAAAATTTATTTCATTCCTAAAAAGCTGTTTTTACATCATAATTGCCCTTATTTTATTTGCCATTTAAAAAAATCGTTAAACAAATAAAAAAACGAAACAACAGGCTGAATGTTTCCATCTACCTGTTATTCCGTATTTACTATTACTTAAATTTAGTTTTTATTCCACAAATGGCTCTTCACCTAGTGCTTGTTGTGCGGCTAAGTTTAGTAGGCTCCATTGACGGTCGTGTTCTGGTTGGAAGAAGAAGTCTGCTTCTGCCAAGTCTTCGATCGTTAATTTTTGTTGGATCGCTAATGCCAAGACATTGCCTTGTGCAGTGATGTCCTTCGTTGATAATACCGCACCGCCTAGCAATTGATGGGTAAATGGATCGTACGCTAATTGCACAGCTGCTTTCGCATTACCAAATTCTTCTGGGACGAATTTGGGACGGATCGTATCTTCGTAGAAGGCTGTTTTGATGGCTACGCCAGCACGATCAGCTGTGAAACTGTTCAAGCCGCTTGCAGCAAAATGATAGTCAAACACACGTAACGCAGATGAGCCGATTAAGCCACCAAATGGTTTGCTTGGTGTTTGTTCAAATAAATGTTGGACCACATAGCGTGCTTCTCGACGGGCAACTGTTGCTAATGCGATTGGCACTTTTTTGCCTGCTGGGATCGAGTAAGCAAGGGTTGCATCTCCTACTGCGTATACATCAGGTAAGTTGGTTTGTAGATATTCATCTGTCATGATCCAGCCACGTTCATCTAAATCAACGATGCCTTTCAACCATTCGGTATTCGGTTTGACACCGGCTGCTTGGATGATCAAATCCGTTTCGATTGTACCACTCTCTGTTTCGATGGCTGCGACTTTCCCCTCACCTGTGAAGGCTTTGATAGTCACGCCAGTTTCGATCTTCATGCCTTTTTCTTTTAAGTGCGCTTCTAAGATATCTGTCATTTCCTTATCTAAGTAAGTACCTAAAGGACGATCGATCATATCTAATAACGTTACTTCTTTTCCTGCATTCAAGAAAACTTCTGCTGCTTCGATTCCGATGTAACCTGAACCGATAACGGCTACTTTTTTCACTGCTGGGTCTGTCATGCGTTCTTTGATTTTCGTTGCCCAATTATAGCCACGCATCAAATATACATTTTCTAAGTCTGTTCCTGGAATAGGTAATGAGTTTGGTTTCACACCTGAACTCAAAATCAATTTATCATAAGCATACTCTTCTGTATGTCCATCTTCTTTACGTGTAACTGTCACTGTTTTTTTATCGGCATTGATTGTGTTGACTTCGTGGTTATTTAATATCGCCACATTTGGTTGTGGAAAGTTTTCCGGTCTGAAATTACGGACATCATTCACACTAGTGACTTGATCCTCTAAATATAATTCCATGCCACATGACATAAATGAAACATAGTCGCCTGCTTCAAACAAGGTGATATCCACATTTTCTCCGTATCTAGATAGTAATTCTAAAATGGATTGATGCCCTCCATGTGATGCACCGACAATAATGACTTTCGTTTTTTCCATTGACAAAACCCTCCTCATAACAATTGTTTAGAATCATTCTAAACAATTTCACGATATCATTCTACGAATAATAATGCAAATGAAAAGGTTTGCCTAAAAATTTTATTCGTTATTTTAATCTTATTGCTTTAATTGTGCTAAAAATGTGCCGATACGTTTACACGCTTCTTTTAGATCGTCCATCCCACTTGCATAAGAGATTCGGATAAATCCTTCGCCTTCTGGTCCAAAAGCGGAGCCAGGGATACAGGCAACCTTACCTTGTTCTGCGAGTGCTAAACAAAAATCCCACGAATTCATCTGGATCGCTTCTGGTAAACGACAGAACAAATAAAATGCACCATCCGGTTGAGAGATTTGAAAGCCTAATTCCGTCAGGTGCGGCAATAGATAATCTCGGCGTTCAATGTAGCGGGCTTTCATTTTTTCTCCTTCATCCATGCTTTTTGTCAGTGCTTCGACCGCCGCTTTTTGCGAAATCGTTGTGGCAGAAGTCACTAAATATTGATGGACTTTGATCAATTCATCGATCACTGGTTTTTGAGCAAAGAGAAATCCAATGCGCCAACCAGTCATAGCATGGGATTTAGAGAGTCCATTCACGACGATCGTTTGTTCAGGTAAGTACGTAGCCATCGATACATGATCCCCCACGTAATTCAACTCCGCGTAAACTTCGTCACTGATGACAAAGACTGGATGTTGGCTTAAAACTTCTGCAAGCTTGCTCATTTGCTCCGCAGATAATAATGTTCCAGTTGGATTACTTGGATAATTCAAAATCACTGCTTTAATTTCGTCTCCGTATGTGGCAAATGCCTCTTCTAGTTGTTCTGGCTGACAAATAAAGCCAGTGTCTGATGTATCGATCGTGATCAATTCGGCGCCTGCTAGATCAACGATTGGTTGATAGCCGGGATACGCAGGTGCCGGGATCAATACCTTATCTCCTTCTTCTAAGACCGCTAGTAAAGCTGTCGCGATTGCTTCTGTGGCACCGATCGTTGTCAGTACTTCCGTTTGCGGATCATAGGAAAGACCATAACGTTCTTTTTGGAAGAAACAAGCTGCCTCACATAATTCTGGTAAACCTCTCATCCCGGTATAATGAGAATAGTTTTCTTTGATGGCTGTGATACCAGCTTCTTTCACTGCTTCAGGTGTTGAAAAGTCTGGCTCACCTAATGTCAATTTGATGATGCCCGGAATACTTGAGATTTGCTGATCGAACATGCGGATCTGTGAGACTTCGACTTTAGCCAGCCTTGGATTAAAACGATGGTGTAAATTCATAGACTTCTCCCCTTTTGGTTACTATCCTTATTTTTTCAGAAAAGTTCCTTGGTGTAAAGGATTGTTTGGTACCATTCCAAGCCTTTTTCTAAAACGGACATATCAAAATCAAATGTCGCATCATGCAGGGCAGGTGTTTCGCCTACACCTAGAAAGAAAAAGACACAAGGATAGTGTTCCGTATATACGCCGAAATCTTCTGCTTGTAAGACAGGCTCAGTTAATTCATGTAATAATTCTGAATGAGCAAGTGACGCGTACAATTTTTCATCATTTCGCACAGCAGGATATCCATCGTTATAACGAAATGAGATTTTCGCTTGAGAAGTTTGTTGGAATTCTTCTGCTAATCGAGCTAATTGTGTTTTTAAGTCTGTTTGTGTCTGACGACTGTATGAACGAATGCTGCCTGAGATAACGACTTCATTGGCTAAGACATTGCGGATCGTGCCGCCTGTGATCTGGCCGAATTTCAAGAGGTGTTCAAGATTTTCTGGCAAGGATTCGTCAAAGTCGTAGACTAACTTCATAAAACGGACGGCTGCTTCTAAACTGTCGATGCCTTTACCACTTGAGGCGATATGCGCAGATCTGCCTTTGACGATGATATCTGTTTCGCTACTTTGGGCCATCAACGCACCTGGTCGTGAAAATACTTTTCCTTCTGGCAAGCCTGGCCATAAATGAAAACCAAAGATTGCCTGTACCTTGTAATGTTCCAACCACCCAGAACGGATCACACTTTCTGCCCCGCCAGCGATTTCTTCTGAGGGTTGAAAAATCAAGACGATATTGTGCTGCATCTCTTGACGGTGCGTGGCAATATAATCGGTCAATCCTAAGAGCATTGCCATATGACCATCATGTCCGCAGGCGTGCATGAATCCTGGGTGTGTAGACGCAAAAGGTAACCCTGTGGCTTCAGTGATCGGTAACGCGTCGATATCTGTCCGAAAAGCAATCGTTGTGTCTTGGTGCTGATCAAAATAAACCAACAAGCCTGTTGCATCGATTTCATGGATCACACCACCGCAGTTTTTGATTTGTTCGTAAAGATATTCCTTCGTTTTAAATTCATGAAAGCCAAGTTCAGGAATTTGATGTAACGCCATTCGATGTGCTGCCAACATGTCGCTTCACCATCCCTTCATAGATGCCTTTTACTACGGTTTCGTACTGTACATTGGGTACACCGATGATCAAGTTCAACTCTTGTGCCCCTTGTGATAGAATCGAGGTCCTGATTTCTAACTCATTCAGAATCGACAGCACTTTCCCCGAAAGTCCAATTGGTTCCTTGTGTGGGCCGCCTACAACCGAAATCAAGGCAAGGTCTTCGATGATCTCGATTTCCTCTACGCCTAATTCCTCACGTAATTCTTTGGTGATCAAAAACAATTTATCCATGATCAATTCCGCTGAAACGACGACGCCGATATTATCGATGCCCGAGGGGATATGCTCAATCGAAATCCCATGTTTTGCAAAAATACTCATGGCTTTCCAAATAAAACCGATTTCGTCTGACATATGTTGTTTGAACAAGGTGATTGAAAGAAAGTCTTTTCGCCCGGCGATCCCCGTCAACCCATTTTCTTTTTCGACTTCATGATTTGAGATTTTTGTGCCATGATCATTCGGTCGATTCGTATTTTTGATTTGGATCGGGATATCAGCTTCTTGGACAGGAAAAACCGCTGATTCGTGTAAGACGTTTGCACCCATATACGCCATTTCTCGTAATTCACGGAAAGAGATTTCTTCAATGACTTTCGGCGAGTCGATGATTCTCGGATCTGCCATCATGATGCCTGAAACATCCGTCCAATTTTCATAAAGATCTGCCTGTAAGGCACTGGCTAAAACGGAGCCGGTAATATCACTGCCCCCACGACCAAGTAATTTTTCTTTTCCTGCTGGGTTCGCGCCATAAAATCCTGGGACGATCAACTTTTGGTGTTTCTGGTACATCTCACGTACTGCTTGCTCTGTACGAGGAAAGTCGATGCCTCCTTCATAATCAAAGTGGATCAGCTCACTCGCATCGGCAAAGGTATACCCTAAATATTCCGCCATTAATTGCGCGGTCAGATACTCCCCACGACTGACTAAATAATCGATCGTCACTTTTTCCTGTTTTAGTTGTGTTTCGATCATGGTTAATTCTTTTTCAATCGGAAAGTCAAGTGACAGAAGATCTCTTACTTGAATAAAACGTTGCGTGATCCGTTCCCATAGAGACGTCCAATCAACCTTATGTTGAAGATACGCATGGATCAAATAGAGTAAATCGGTCACTTTATCGTCTTCATTAGTTCTTTTTCCTAAAGCGGAAACGACAATGACTTCTCGACGAGGATCAGCTAGCACGAT
Organism: Enterococcus spodopteracolus; assembly: GCF_030441955.1. Classification (NCBI taxonomy): domain Bacteria; kingdom Bacillati; phylum Bacillota; class Bacilli; order Lactobacillales; family Enterococcaceae; genus Enterococcus; species Enterococcus spodopteracolus. The sequence goes on from NZ_JARJHD010000015.1 coordinate 25,551, forward strand.
CTCACGGACTTTACGGAACTGTTCTTCATGAGACATCGAGCTTCCACCAAATTTTGCGACTTTCATGAAAGGACCTCCTCTTGAAGAAGTGACAAAGCAATTTGAACAGCGTTAGCTGCAGCGCCTTTGCGGATATTGTCAGCTACGGTATAAAAGAGCAAACCATTTTCAACAGAGAGGTCGCGACGAATACGTCCTACGTATACTTGGTCTGTGCCTCTTGCTAATGTACTTGTGGGATATTGGTGTTCTGCTAAGTGATCGACGACCAAAATCCCTGGAAACTGACTGAAGCAAGCACGGACTTGTTCTAGGGAAAATTGCTTTTCTAACTCGACAGCAATCGAGACACCATGACCATTTTCAATCGGTACACGTACACAAGTCGCAGAAACAGGCAAATCTGGTTGATGCAAGATTTTTTTCGTTTCATTGATCATTTTTTGTTCTTCTTTGGTATACCCATTTTCCATCGGGCGATCGATTTCTGGAATGACCGTTTGACTGATATCATGCGGATAAAAAGTTGCTGGTGCGCCATTTTTAGTCGCCTGTAGATCAGCGATCCCTTGTTGCCCTGAACCCGAAACAGCTTGATAGGTCGTGTAATTGACCCGAACCAAGCCAAAGGTGTTCTGTAGTGCTTTCAGTGGTAAGACGGACTGGATCGTCGAACAATTTGGATTGGCAATCAATGGATCTAACGTATGATCTTCTAGATTTACTTCAGGGACGATCAACGGGATCATCGGATCTTCTCGCCACGCTGAAGAATTGTCGATGACCACTAAGCCAGCTTGACGTGCAATTGGGCCAAATGTTTGAGACACGGATGCTCCAGCTGAAAAAAGCGCTAAATCATACCCAGAAAAAGAAGTCTCAGTCAGTTCTTCGATGACGTACTCTTTTCCCTTAAACACAGACAGACTCCCCGCAGAGCGTTTGGATGCTAAAAGCTTGAGTTTTCCTACTGGAAAATCGTACTCCTCTAAGACTCTTAACATAGTTTGACCGACTAATCCCGTCGCTCCGACAATACAGGTATCTATTTCGCGCATATTTTTCATCCTTTCTTTGTCTACAATTCTCTTAGTGCTGCAATCAATGCGGTATTTTCTTTGGTTTGATCATCTTTTATTTTTAATACACGTGCCGGTGTACCACCAACGACCGTCTCAGGTGCAACGTCTTCTAAAACGACTGCTCCTGCTGCGATGACTGCATTCTTTCCAACACGAACACCTTCGACAATCACTGCATTCGCACCAACTAATACACCGTCTTCGATCACTACTGGTTGGGCGGAAGCTGGTTCAATGACCCCTGCTAGCACAGCGCCGGCACCGATATGACAATTCTTGCCGACAGTCGCACGTCCGCCTAGTATTGCTCCCATATCGATCATGCTATGATCCCCGATCTCAGCACCGATATTGATCACAGCGCCCATCATGATCACTGCTTGATCGCCGATGGTCACTTGATCACGAATGACAGCGCCTGGTTCGATGCGAGCGTTGATGTCTTTGACATCCAGTAAAGGAACTGCACTGTTTCTAGCAGTTTGTTCTAGTTCGATCGCTAAGATTTTTTCCGCTTCTTTTTCTAGTACCGGCGCGATGTCTTTGTAATCTCCAAAAACGATTGGACTATGCACTTCACCAAATACTTTCGCATTCGGAAACTCGACAGGTTCTGATACATTTAAATAAACTTTGACTGGGGTCTTTTTTTCTGCTGTTTGAATAAAACGAATGATTTCTTGTGCGTTCAACTTAGGCTCCTCCTCTAGGTTCAAATAAATCTTCTAATTGATATGAACCGGCTGACTGCTCGGCCAACCAGATACTTGCTTGAACTGCCCCTTCTGCAAAAATTCGATTTGAAAAGGCTTCGTGTTTCACTGAAAGGACTTCATCTTTGGTCGCAAAAAGGACCTCATGTTCTCCAGGAAAAGAGCCTGCACGTAGGCTATGAACACCGATTTGTTGGTCTTTTCGAGGTTCGTCTGTCCATTGATAGACAGGTGTCAGCTCTCGAACGGATTGTAGTGTTTCTACTAAGCGCTTGGCTGTGCCAGAAGGTGCGTCTTTTTTTTGGCTGTGGTGTTTTTCGATTAATTCGATCTGCCAGCTGGCTAAGTCTTTAGCTGCTTGTTTGATCAAGCGATTCATCACCATGATCCCTAATGAAAAATTAGCACTGTAGAGTACAGGGATCGTTTGAGCTGCTTGGGCGATTTCAGCAAATTGCTCTTCGGTATAGCCTGTTGTGCCAATCACCAGTGGGACTTGGTGAGCTTTGCTGTATCGCAAGATTTTATCCAAACCAGCTGGATGAGAAAAATCGATCATGACTGCTGGTGTCTGAGCAAACGATAATTCCTCCGTTGCTTGTAAGGATTCGGTCGAACTCAATGGCTGATGTTGATATTCTTCGGTAACTTCTGCAATTCGCTTACCCATTTTTCCACTTCCGATGATCCCTATATTCATGTGCTTGCCCCTCCGTTTTCTGTTAACAGTGCGATAAGTTGTTGCTTTTTCTCCTCGCCTAATTCAATCAGTGGTAGTCTTAATGGTCCAGCAGGTAAGCCTAAATGATTCATTGCTGCTTTCACTGGAATTGGATTGGTTTCACTGAATAAGGCATTGATCAACGCTAAATGAGTCAATTGTTTTTCTTTTGCTGAAGGACTGTTTCTGTTTAAGTAATCATGAACTAATTCATGGACTACTTTTGGCTGGATATTTGCCCAAACACTGATCACACCGATACCACCAATACTTAGAATAGGTAAAATCAAATCATCATTGCCACTGTATAGTGCAAATGATTCATCAATCAGTTGCGCCACTTCCATTGTATAGGACATATCACCAGAGGCTTCCTTGATGCCGATGATTCGTGGATGCTTCGCTAGTTCCGTTAATACAGGTAACGAAATCGTCATCCCTGTTCGTGACGGTACGTTATATAAGATGATTGGTAGCGAGGAAGCGTCTGCGATCGCTTTAAAATGAGCCAGTAACCCTACATCACTCGTTTTATTATAGTAAGGGGTGATCACTAATAATTGGTCTGCCCCAAGTTCAGCAAAGCGTTGGACTTTCTTGACCGTTTTCGCCGTTGCATTTGATCCTGCACCAGCAATCACTGGGATACGTCCATTGACTTTTTCAACGGTGAATCGTACGATCTCTTCCTCTTCCTCCTCAGATAGTGTGGGTGATTCCCCAGTTGTTCCAAGGACCAGTAAGCCGTCTGTTTGTTCTTTCAGATGAAACGCAATCAGCTGCTCCAAGCCTAGATAATCCACTGCACCTGTTTCCGTCATTGGTGTCACTAACGCGACAATCGAACCTTTGATCATGCCTCTACCTCCAAATTTTTATGCCATTCATATGTGGCTGGTCCCGCCATCGTGATCGTTTTATCGCCAGAAATCAGTAAATCGCCTTGCTCTAAATGGATCGTCGCTTGTAAGCCGGAAAGGTATCCTTGATCTCTTGCGACGACATACGCTGCACAACAACCTGTACCACAAGCTAGTGTCCAACCGACCCCACGTTCATACGTGCGGACGATCAATTCTTCTTCATTGACAGATTGGACAAAATTGACGTTTGTTTTCTCTTTGAATAAGGGATGATGGCAGAGTTTTTCTCCCGTCTCTTTGGTTAATTCAGCCAACGCATCTTCAACAAAAACAACTGTATGGATCGTCCCCATGAATAAACTAGTCAGCTCTACCTTTCGCTCATCAATCATCAGTGCTTGTTTGATGATAGGTGTTGATTGTGCTACGCCTACTTTCTCTGGTTGGTAGTCCGGCGCTCCCATGTCAACTGTGCAATAAAAAGGCTCTCGTGAATGGATTGTCACATGGATCATCCCAGCAAGCGTTTTGACCGCAAATTGTGGCGCTTTAAGTAATTGTTGATCGCTGACATAATTGGCAAAACAACGGATACCGTTGCCACACATCGGCGCACGGCTACCGTCTTTATTGTAGTAGATCATTTCTAAAGGTTCGGTTTTAACAGCAATCAATCCATCCGTATCGTAAGCCGTGGATGCACACAAGCTTTGAGCCAAATGACTATAGTCGATCGTTTCATCGTAATCTAAGAAAATAAAGTCATTGCCACAACCATTATATTTATAAATCTGCATAGACTTCTCCTCTCAATAGATCCGCATAAGTTTGCCGACGCACGACTTCTCTCGACACGCCATCTTTGACAAAAACAACTGCTGGTCGAAGTGCACGATTGTAATTGCTACTCATCGAATATCCGTAGGCTCCTGTGGCATACACTGCCAGAAGATCACCTGGCTCTGCAGGAGGCAACTGTGTTTCTTGGATCACCACGTCTCCTGATTCACACATTTTTCCGGCAACCGTCACTTTTTCTGTTTTTTCAATGTCTAGTTTATTTGCCAAATCACAGGTATATTCTGCTTGATAAAGTGCCGGTCGAATATTATCTGTCATCCCACCATCCACAAAATAATATTTCTTGTGAGGTGTTTCTTTGATATAGCCGACTGTATAAAGTGTTGTTCCGGCTTCACCAACGATACTTCTCCCAGGTTCAATCAATAAGCGATCGATCGTTAAGTTTCTGTCAGCTAGCGTCTGCTCTGTGTGTGTAACCAGATGTTTGACTGATTCTGCAATTGGTAAAGGTGTGTCCGCTTCGGTATAACGGATACCAAAGCCCCCTCCCAGATTTAAAGAAAGCGGTTGTTGAAAATCTTCAAGGTAGGTAACCAGCTGGTCGATCTCAGCCAGCCAAGCAGTCATATCAAAGATTTGTGAGCCGATGTGGGCATGAAAGCCTTCCAATCTAAGAAATTCACTTTGTTGGATACGTGCAATCGCTTGTTGGCAAACATCGCTATCGTAAAGCATGCCGAATTTTGAATCGATATGTGCGGTGACGATGTATTCATGGGTATGTGCTTCGATCCCTACGTTCAATCGCAACATGATCTGTAGCTTTTTCTGATATTCTCGGCTTAACTCTTCCAAGACTTCGACTTCCATCCCATTATCTGCAACAAAATGGCGTATATCATTTTCAATGGCATATCTTAATTCATCAATCGTTTTGTTGTTGCCATGGAAATAAACATCTTCTAAAGGAAATCCAGCTTGTAACGCGGTATAAATCTCCCCACCACTTACGACATCTAGACCTAACCCTTGTTCAGCAATTAGCTGGAGTAATTCTACCGTTTGAAAGGCTTTAGACGCATACAAGATCTTTGTTTGAAAAGAATCAGAATCAAAGTTCAGCTTAAACGACTTTATCGTTTCTTCCATCTTTTTTTCATCATACACATATAGGGGTGTTTGAAATTCTTTTGCTAATTGACTCACTGGAATTTCGCCGATCATTAATTCTGTCATTCTCTTTTCCCTCTTTTCAAAAATTGTTTTCTCATCAAATTGAAATATCCTTAGATTATAATTTGAATTTTATTTGAATAATATTAAACAAAATTGTTTGAATTGTCTAGTTTAAATCGTTATTTTCAGCAAAAATGTTTAATTTTTCAATTTTATTGCATACATAAAATAAAAAATAAAAAACCACTATTTATTTTCACATAATCCTCTTAGAAACAGACAAAAAAAACTGACCAATAAATTGGTCAGTTTTTTGAATCGTATTTTTCTTAAATCAATTACTTACATAGATTGCTAAAAACATCAACGCTGCACCTAACATGACAAATAGATGCCAGATCACATGGGTGAATCGTCTGCTTTTCATGCTATAAAATAGTGATCCCACAGAATAAGCGATTCCTCCGCCCACTAGTAATAGTAAGCCAGTCAAATCGATATTCTGATAGAGCTTAGGTAGCACAACGATGATTGCCCACCCCATCACATTGTAAATGATCGTTGAAACTTTTGATACCTTGTTTGTCTTTGTTAAAGTCAAACATTTATAGATAATGCCAATCACTGCTGTGGCCAAAATGACACTTAGCAATACTAGTCCTGTCGTTCCTTGTACGACTAACAGACAAAATGGCGTGTAAGTTCCAGCAATTAAAAGGTAAATCGAACAATGATCAAATACCTGGAATACTTTTTTTGCTTTCGTAAAAATCAAACTGTGAAATAACGTGGAAGAAAAGAAAAGCAGAAAAAGAGAACAGCCATAAATCGCAAAAGCGACATAATCTAAGGTCGTATGGGCGCGATCCATCAGCAAATTGAAGCAAAGCAGACTTAATAAAGCTGCAATCCCATGGGTCACCGCATTTAATACTTCATTGACGATTTGGTACTTTCGGCTAAATTCTATCTCCATCTTGATCCACTCCATTTCGTTTGTTCAATTTCATTATACATGAAGGATGTTCTGTTTACAAAAACTTTATCATCTAGTTTCCAAAACTATATTATTTTTTAATAACTTTTGTAAAATATTTTATCATCATGATAAGAAATAGCAACAAAAACACACTGATCAAGCCATTTACGAGTAAAAATGCAGCACGCTTCGCCTGTTTCACTTTTTCTAACGATTCTTTTATTTCTTCTGGTTCAACAGCGACCCTGTGTCCGCGTACTAATAAACGGTGACTATTAACCATATACGGAGTACAGGTAACCAGTGTGACTAAATCTTGATTTTCTTGAATTTGCAGCGCTTCTGTTTCTGTCGGTGCTACGGTTTTGATCTGATCGACTTGATACGCAAGATACTGTCCATTGATTTCAATATAAAAGTGATCTTCTATTTTTAATTGAGGTAAATCTGTAAACAATTTTGCTTGCGGCAAGCCTCGGTGACTGGAAAGTACCGCATGTGTCGATTTGCCTCCGATCGGGTATGAGGTGCCCTCGAGCAGACAAGCGCCTTTTTCCAATAGTTTCGTCGTTGTTTGATCAAAAATCGGTAAACTGACATTGATTTTGGGGATCGTCAAAACACCAACGGTATGTGATTCGATATACGATTTCTGAGATTTTTGATCATTCTTTTTTTTCTTGGAAAATGGGTCTGCTTCTGGCATCGCTACGTTTGATGCCAGTTGTTCATTTTTTTTGATCATCTGCTTTTGTAATTCAGCAAGTTCTGTCGCATGTTCAGACTTTGCCTTTTTTTGATAATTTTTGATGATCTGCTGGTCGAGATAATCATTCAACGTATCACTGACAAAAGGATACGCCAAGCTGAGGACACCGATAAAAAATACCGAGAACATGATTAGATCTAACAGACGCCATTTTTTTTGTTTCATTTTATTCTCCTCAGCGAGTCACTCGTTCTTCATTTTGAGACTATTTAACTTCTGGTCGTTTTAGCCAGTACGCACCCACGATTGTCAGTAAAACCACACCTAAGAAAATGTACAATGAAATGCCTTTGCCACCAGTTGCTGGTAATGTCCCTTTGTGTTTGTTTGGTACTTTCTCTGGTGCAACCAATTCACCTACAACAGCATAAGATTGTTGATCGACCTTGAACGCCATTCGTTCAGTTAGTTTCACATAATTGTTTGGTGCTTTTGTTTCTTCTAAATAATACGTTCCATAAGACAAGCCTGTGATATCCACTAATCCATCACTTGTTGTCGTGAAAATCGTTGCTTCTTCCTGTGATGTAGTCCACGTCACTGCTTTTGTTACTGGATCAATGATCAAATATTTCGCTGTTGCTTCATCTTGATCACGTACCACAAACGAAGCGTCTGCTAATGGTTTGATATCAGCTACTGCTCCATCTACTTTAATGAAACGTTTCCCACCTGTCAGTACCTCCACAGTTGGTGGTGTTTGATCGGTCGTATGTCCAGTATCAACATTTGCTTCGTTGTTATAACCTTGGGTTGGCTCTGCTAACTGATTCAAATGCATATAATAAACAAAACGCAACGTACCACCTGGAGTCAATGAAGGAATATAAGTTGGTTCAATCGTTACTGTGAAGCCGTTTGTTTGTTCAGTTACGTGGTAATTCGTTGAATCAATGATCGTTTCACCATCGTAAAGTGCATATCCTGTTTCTCCCGTTGATTGGTTCATGAACGTTAAAGCTGGATCATGTGTATCAATCAATTTGAAGGTGGTATATTTATTATTGGATCCTTCTTTATCCGCAATACCAAGAGGAATATTGACGCTGATCTCATAATTGACTGGTTCCCCGATTGCTACGTCTTGCCCATCTAATTGCGGAGTTTCTTTTTCTACTTTCGTCGTATCATTTTTCACCGTAAGTTCAACTGGCGTTTGACTACCAGCAACAATTGTGAATGGGGTCTTCGTTTGCTCAGTGATCATCGCTGCATTTTCAGGTGCTTTTACTTCTTCTAACACATATTCGCCAACTTCTAACCCAGTAATAAGCATGTGGCCTTTCTCTGCTTCTTTTTCAGCAACGTCCTCTTCACCGATTTCATAGCTTTTGCCAGTCCCAAAGTGTTTTGCTTTAGATTTATCAGTTGTCCATGTATACATTCCTTGTGCTACACCATGCAAATATTTGGCAACACCTGCATCTTCTTTCACAATGACAAATTCCGCACCGTTTAGTGCTTCACCTTCTGCTGAACCTACTTTTTTGACCTTCAGCGTTCCTTCATTTTCCACGACATTTTTAGGATATAAATGAACTACGTCTAGTTCTTCTGTCCCATATTGATATGAACCGTCGGATTGTTTGATCAGTTCATATACTGGAAATGCCACAACCATATTTGCAGCAGCTGTTACTCCTGATTTTGTTTCTTCTTCAATCACATAGACTGCATCTTTTCCAGCTTGTTTTTTTGGCAACGCTAAAGAAAGATCCCCCTGAGCGTCTGTTGTACCAGAAAGAAGAGCTGTGCCAGAAGTCTGTGATTGGACGATCGCTTTTGCTTCTTCAATCGTCGCGCCATTTTTTCTTTCTTCAGCAAAGGATTCGGTGACATCATACACATGGAATGTCACATCTGCCAACCCTTGATAGTTGTTGAATTCAGTCATTTCTTTCCCTGTATTTTGGATCTCTTGTTGTGGGAAATCTAACATTTTCTTTTTGTGAATCACCAATTGTGCATCCGTTCCTTCAGCAAACACTTGTGGATTAGGAAGTAATGCCACCAATGTAAGTAGTGATGAAATAAGACATAGTAATACTTTTTTGAAATTTTTTCTATTCTTCATTCTTCTTTACTCCTGTTCTTTTGATAAATAATGAAACTACCTATGATCGATATGCCACCAATCATACCAACACTTATTTTTTCGTCAGTTGTTTTTGGAAAAAGAAAACTCGTTTCTTGTTTCTGATTAGTGATTTTCAAAGGTTCACTAGGTTGTCCATTGATGGCATATGACATACTTTTTACGACAAACGAGACAGCATAAGGGTTTCTTTTATACCCTTTTGGTGCTTTGATTTCTTCAAGTAAATATTCTCCGTCTGCTAAGCCATTGATGGAAAAGAAGCCATTTCGATCAGAAGTCAGCGTTATTGCATCTCTTGCTCGTTTTTTCCAGCAATATTTTCCATCTTTCAAATGCAGGTATTCTTCCTGTTGGTTTTTGATCATAAACATTGCATCTTCTAGCACCTGTTGTTCCTTATCTGTTGTAACTTTTTGAAACCACTTCCCCCCTGTTCGAATGCGTGTACTTCGTGACAATGATGCTGTTCCGATGTTTAATGTCGCTTGATTAATGATCGATTGATCAGCAATTGCATCTTGTAGTAAACGCATCTGATAGTTGATCCTCACTGTTTTACCTGCCAGATCTTGCAAGTCTTGACCGTTAAACGCAATGCTGAATCCTTGACTATGGCTATGAAACGTCAGATTTTCCAAGCGTTTTTCTTCGCTGTGGACTTTGAGTGATTCAGTTAGCAATTCCAACTCTTTCGTCGCACTGTCAGTGACTACACATGTTTCTTCAGTTGCTATCCCATTTGGAAACTGGATATCCAATTGATAGTAGATCTTTTCACCAATCGAATAAGTGTTTTTTTCCTCTACAAGCTTTTTTTCAAAGACGATCGCAGATGGCTCTTGGTTCATTTTAGGATAGAGATGGATTGCCTTTTGTGGGTGATCATATGAATCATAAAGAGGCAAAACCACGACTACATTTTGTGATCCTGCAAACGCATCTGCTATGTGAGTGGTTTCATTCACTAAATAAACGTTACCTATTTGATTCGTTGACTCACGTAGATCAAAGATTGCTACATCTTCTCCATCATTGTTCGACTTCACCAGTTTTTCCATTAGAAAAGAACCTGCTGAAGTACCTTGTTGCGCAATGATTTGTTGTGTTTCTTCGACAGTAAATCCTTTTTTACGTAATTGATAAAATAATTTTGTCACATCGTAAACCGCAAAACTTGCTTGATGGGATTCCGTTTGTTTATCTGATGAGGGCTGCGTAGTATGGACAATCAACTGGACCATCTCTTGTGTTTGGGCGATACACGTTTTGGCACCACCAACTAACAGAAAAGGCAACAACAGCAAGAACCAATAATACTTGGTCAACTTGAAATGCCTCCTCGTTTCATCCCCCTTGAATAAACGACAAATGAAACAATCGCAAGGATACTTAATAATAAGAAGCCAAGTCGGCCAGATCCTCCGGTTTCAGGCAGTGGGATCAATGCCTGATTGGTGATGACCAAATGGATTTGGTTGTTCGTATGATCATTTTGTAACTGGACTTCTGTTGGTTCACCATCTACAGTTACTTTTCTATCCGTTTGGATAACGATCTGTACGGGTTGCTCTAATCCCAGATAACCTTCCGGTGTTTTGATCTCCTCCAACGTATACTCACCCGGTTTTAGGTTCTCAAAAACAAATGTATCAGTTACTTTTTCGTCGTTTGGTAATTCAATCTGTCCATCTGGACCGGATAGTCGGAAGACTGCCCCTTTTAGCGCCTGTCCTGTATCCGTTTGCTTTAGAACTGTTAAATCAAAAGGTTTGATTTGATTCATATGCGTCAATGTCCAAACGGTATCTTCCTCTACATTTTCTCCGTCATATAGAATCGTACCGTAAGGGTCAACTTTAAATTCATAGTTTCCTGGAATCGTATCGTAGCCAAGCGGTCCTACTGTTTCTACTAAACGATATTCCCCCGCTTTTTGTATCACGAATTCTGCCAATCCTGATGATGCGGTGACTTCCTCCTTCAGTGTATGATAGATTCCTGTTTCGCCTTTTATTTGTAAAGCAAAAGTTGCTCCTGCCAGATTGATTTTTTGTTTGTCCTTTTCGGTATATTTTCTTATGGCTATCGGAAGATCTGCAAATGGATTCTCAATCGTCAATTGGATCACTTGATCAGTGACTGTAGCTTGTTGTTTGTCCACTGTTACTTCCCCATTGTCAGAAATGGCAATTTCCCACGTCTGCTTTTCCGATTTTTCATGTCCAGCAGGTGCACTGATTTCTGTCAATGTATAAGATTTCCCTTTTTCAAGGCGTGTGCCTTCTGGCAATGAATAGGTACCATCCTCATGGTCGATCAGCTGAATCTCCTGACCTCCAATCGTTAGTTGAAACACTGCTCCTTTTAAGAGATGGTCAGCTGACGAAGTTTTCTTGGTTATTTTTAAATCTAAAGGAACAAATTGTTTTTTATTTTTCCAAGTCGTTGCGTTGATTTTTTCTGATTGATATCCTGGTACATCCAACTCATTCACCGCTTCATAGTGAAATTCTTGCCCTTGATTGTTGTATTTTGGCAAGTTGAGGGTTTCACGAGACGCTTCACTGGACGCTAAAAGTTTGGTGATATTGGTTCGCTCCCAAACATTGGTGTTCTCCTCTTCCGGTTTACTTAATTCTACATAGCCACTTTCCCAACTAGATGTTTCAATGATTCCTGTTCGCTTGATTTCATAAATCACTTTCTCTGGTCGAGTCGTCGTATCTTGATCAAATTCTTCCCATTCCTTGAAAAAATCAAGAGATACACCTGGTGCTTTGGCTGACGGCACACCGAATTTAGCAAGAACATCTGGATTGCTCGTTGGTTGGAAGATTGTTTGCCCATTCATTTGATACCAAGTATCAGTCTCGAACTTTTCGCTTTCTGTTTGGAGTCTCACTTGATAGTGTAGTTGGATTTCCTGACCTTTTTTTAAATAGATTTTATCGACATTGATCGTTTGCCCATCAATAGAAAGAAGTGGCTCAATCGATAGAGGGGTTGTCCCTACACTTGTAACAGAAGCGCTGTCTGGTTGATAAACAAATGGATCAATGATTGGATCCGTTATTTTTCCGTCAACAACTGTTCCAGAAAGCTGCACAGCTTTTTTGGCTAGATAATCGGCGATATCCGCAGACTCATTTGCAGATTCATAATATGCCGTACCGTCTTCGCCAGTGGTAACCATCTTACGCATTCGCCGTTCCACTTCTTCCTTCGTGATTCCTTCTGTTTCATCTCCTTGCAACTGTATACCCAAGCCATGGATTTCGATACCTCGTTCTTTCAATGCCATTGCTTCACCGATTGTTGCTGTGAATGTTGAATTGATCCAATGCCCTTGTGAATCTTGGTCTCTAACAGGTACAAGATAAGGCGGGGAAATTTTTGAAGTATATTCGGGATGATCGACTTGATTGCTAAAAGTCGCGCCATAATAACTACCGTCCTCTTCAGTCACCACACTTGATACGTGATAGGAGCATGTCGGAACACCATCAGTCAAAAGAACGATCACCTTTTTGTGACCATTTTGTTCAGACAACATCTCGCCTGCCTGACGTAAACCATTTTGAGTAAACGTACCACCACTTGTTGAATCAGGTGTGGCTGCTTGGATTTCTTCCTTTACAGAATCAAATCCAGCAATCGGTATCATTCGATTGTCGTAGCCTTCACTAGAAAAACCAACATAACCTAAATTGATTTTTTCCGTTACACCACTTTCTGATAAGGTATCGACAAATCGATCAATCCCATTCTTCACTTCAATAATACGATTGTCCTCATTCATACTGCCAGACCAGTCAACAACCAGAACGACATCTAAAGGAGTGATATTTTTTTGGGTATTTCCTCGAACATTCAGATACAAGTCAAACAATCCAGGATTCGCTGTCTCTTTGGCAAATTTACGGATTGCGTAATCGGCTTCTTCTTTTTCCCCACCATATTCAATATAAGAATTGTTTTGATTGGTTGGGTCACCATCCCAATTCGTCAATCCATCCCATTGTGATTGACCATGACGATTCCCTTGATGATTTCGTACATTCTCGTCATTTTCCGGTTGCCACATCGCTTGCGGATAGGTTCCTTGCTCATCTGTGGTATATTCCGGTTCAATCGTAGCTAACCCTTTAGGTTTCAACTGTTCATTGAATAATTGTGGTTGTTCAAACGGACGATATTCGTTTTTAGCTACCGCTGAATCATCCGACACCTCACTGTTTTCAGAAGAAGTCGTGGTTTCAGACGTTGGTTCACTCGTTTGTGCAGTTTCCTGATTCTCGTTATCTATAGAAAATGAAAAGGAAGCTGGTTCAGATAAAAGTAACTGACCCGTTTTTTCTTCTATCTGAATATTGAGTTGAAATTCTTTGCTCGTACTCGGTAATTCAATGGACAATTCTTTTTCTTCAACGGCTTGAGAAAAATCACCTGCTAGCCATTTTCGTTGTTGTTCATCTGTGTATTCTTGATATTCTTGAGAAACATAAGAGGAAAGCAGATTCGTTTCAGGTGCATCTTTTGGATGTAACTGGAATAAAAATCGGTTTTCTTGTGTTTGCTCTTTTAATCGATACACGACCGTTAGCTGATGATCTATTTTCCTAATACTTACTTTGCCATATTCATTATTTAATACTTCAATGGTTGCTTCTTCATTAGCTGCCACAGTCTTTCCTTTTTGGAAATAGAAATAGGTGACGAAAAATAGAGAAAATAGACAGAAAACGATGAAATAATTTCGCTTCTTCATTTATGGATACCTCCTTAAAAAAACTTTAAAATTCAATTAGATAATATAAAAAAAAGAAAAAATTCACTAATCTTTCTAGTTCTTCTCTCTTTTGTTTCTAACTATTAAATTAAAGTTATTTTAAATGGTTTGATTTTTTATACAACAAATAATATAAATTAATAATTCGTTATTTAAAATCAATTTATTATTCTTTTCTCTCACAAAATAAACATATTGGAGGATAGTTTTGAGACAAATTTAAAAAAAATGTTTCTAAATCCTGTATAGTTTTTTTAGAAAATTGAGACAAGTATTTACAAGGCAAAATAAATAGGGTATTAATAATGAAAATATAAAAGAAGGTGAAGAATTGATTGAAAAAATTTTATTAGATGACCATGCACGAATGAAATTAAGTGTGTATGGAAAGGTGATGACCTTATGGCCAGGGGAATATAGTTTAGATCATGTACGAGAAAACTTAGATTTCTATTTTAGTGCGACTCGTTTCAAAAAAATCCTATATGCTATACAAGATGATTTAGAACAATTTACTGATATTAAACTGTTACATACTAAAAACAAGTTATCCATTCCTGAACAACTTGTTCAATATACCCAATATCAACATTACCTATCAACAGAAAGTGTTTCTTATAAATTATTGATCAGTCTTCTGACTGAACAAGATGAAGATCTTGCAGCTTTTTGCAATCGTCACTTTATCAGTCGCTCAACGTGTTTTAGACAAACAAAAAAATTGGCTGAATATTTGAAGGAATACAATATCAACTTGAATTTATCGAATCTTACCTTATCTGGTTCTGAAACACTGATTCGTATCATTTTTTTCAATTTCTTTTGGTTTGTTTCACTAGGAGAAAGTCTGGACAGCAATCCTTACAGCCAAGAAATTCGCGCATTGATTTATAAACACGAAGGTTCGCAACACAAGAATAAGTTTGATTTAGGAAAAAAACAAGCTAGTCTCCATTGTCTGATTTGTTTGCTTAGGATCGAAAATAATCATTTTACAGATATTTACAGTTTATCGAAAGATTCTTTTATTCCAAGTGAAACAAACATTGACTTTTTTTATGACTTCTTCAAAATTGCAAATCTTCGTTTAGATATCTTAGAGGTAAACTCTTTATTTTATTTGTTCTATTATTGGCCGTTTCTTACCTCTAATCAAGATATTCGTGTGCCGATCGTGCAACATTCCTATCAACAACCGAGTAATGAGATCAAAGCTATTTTAGATGAATTTCAGGAGCATTGCCATACATTTATTGGTACATTTCATTTTGAGAAAGAGCCAGCTTTGCTTTTGAATCTCTATCTATCTATTGGTAACTTTAGCATGTTTAAACAAAAAATTCCTTTGACCACATTATTTATCTCTTCCTATATTCAAGATAAATACCCACTCTTACGTATCTTGACAATCAAAATTGAAGGATTTTGGAAAAAAATCGCACAACGAAAAAACTATAAATGGTTGAAATCTTGCGTAAGTGAATTAGCCTATCTACAAGCCAGTTTACTTTATCCTTATTATTCAGAAATCGACGAAAACTATAAATTGAAAGTTGGGTTTGTCAACGTCTCTGAACATCTGATCTCCGCAGAAATCTTAAATTTAGGTAAGAAGATCCCCTTTGTAGATATTGAGCGACTCACACTTCCCATCATTGAAGAGTATGATTTTTTTATCTTTGGTTCCCCACTACTAATCCCTATTGGACTTGATCCTTCTAAGTATACAGTCCTTGATTTTTGTCATTATAGAGACTTTGAAACAAATCTGTATCAACGACTGTTAGAAGTTCATCATTTAAAGCTACAAACATTATTTGCTGATTAATGTAAAAAAAAGCTTTTAAGCATCCTGCTTAAAAGCTTTTTTACTGCACTCGATTATTTCGCACGTTTTACGTATGAACCTTCTGCTGTATTGATTTCTAATAATTCATCTGTTTCGATGAAATCAGGTACGTTGACTACTAAGCCTGTTTCCATTGTGGCAGGTTTACCAGAACCAGTCACTGTCGCACCTTTGATCGATGGTTGTGTTTCAACGACACGTAAGACAACTGTTGTTGGTAATTGGACACCAATCACTTCGCTACCGAAGAATTGGATTTTAACTTCCATGTTTTCTAAGATAAATTTCATTTCTTCAGATACAGTTTCTACAGGGATCTCATATTGTTCGTATGTTTCTAGATCCATAAAGAATGCTGTATCATCCATTGTGTATAAGTATTGAACTGGTTTTGTATCGATGTGTGCTTTTTCAAATTTTTCATCTGGTCTTAGTGTCGTATCGTAAGTAGCACCAGTACGAACATCTTTTAGCTTCATACGCATCACAGTATTTCCTTTACCAGGTTTGTGATGACTTGCATCAATTACTTTGATCAATTTTCCGTCTTGGACAAATGTCATTCCGGCTTTTAAATCGCTTGCTGAGATCATTATTTTTTGCTCCTTTTTCTCTTAATCATAATCATCCTTATTGTATCAGACAAACGCTGATAAGACTAGAAAATTATTGATTTTGAAATTTTACTCTTTGACTTTCTTGTTTATTCATGCTATTTTTAGTTAAATCATTATTGGAGGGATAAGCATGGCAATCAATTACTCAAAACAATTGAAGTATTGTTGTTATATGGTGTGTAAAAACAGCATACTGTTTGCCATGTCTATTAATTGCCCTTCATAGTTGAATGAAAGATTTCTTTCTGTAGTGAAAGTGTTTTCTTTCTTAGTCTTTTCAATTTACGATCTTACAAGGAGCTGATTAATTAGTCAGCTCCTTTTTTATTTTACTTTTTGGAGGTATGGATTCGTGATCATCTCATCAATTACTGAAGCAGTCGGGCATACGCCCATCTATCAATTTACTGCAAAAGATTTTCCTATGCCCAAAGATTCTGTGATCTATGCAAAACTGGAATACTTGAATCCCGGTGGCAGTATCAAAGATCGTTTAGGTTTGTACTTACTGTCCTCTGGGCTTGGAAGCGGAAAAATCGATCAAGAAACAACGATCATTGAGCCGACTGCCGGAAATACCGGCATTGGTTTAGGTCTGGCAGCTTTGAAATTCAATTTAAAAACAATTTTTGTCGTACCAGAAAAATTTAGTATCGAAAAACAAAAAATCATGCAGGCACTAGGCGCAAAAATCGTACACACCCCTACAGAAGAAGGAATCGTTGGTGCGATCGAAAAAAGTAAACAATTAGCTTCTGAGATTCCAAATAGTTATGTTCCCTTGCAGTTTGAAAACCCACACAATCCAGCTACTTATTACCAAACATTAGGGCCCGAATTGTTTCAAGAATTGAAAGGATCAATCAATAGCTTTGTTGCCGGTATTGGAAGTGGTGGTACGTTTGCTGGAACCGCAAAATTTCTAAAAGATCGTTTA
This sequence comes from Enterococcus spodopteracolus, assembly GCF_030441955.1. Classification (NCBI taxonomy): domain Bacteria; kingdom Bacillati; phylum Bacillota; class Bacilli; order Lactobacillales; family Enterococcaceae; genus Enterococcus; species Enterococcus spodopteracolus. The sequence continues at coordinate 42,948 of NZ_JARJHD010000015.1, forward strand.
CCTGAAATTCGCTTGATTGGTGTTGAGCCAGAAGGATCGATTTTGAATGGTGGTCCTTCACATGGGCATGAAATTGAAGGCATCGGTGTTGAATTTGTCCCCCCTTTTCTTAGTGAGTTGACAATTGATCAATTTGAAACTATTTCTGATGCCGAAGGATTTGCTTACACACGTCAACTAGCAAGAGAACACGGATTATTAGTAGGCAGTTCGAGCGGGGCCGCTTTTGCCGCAGCATTAAAAGAAGCGCAACGTTTACCTAACGGACAGTCTATCCTGACCATATTTCCAGATACATCCGATCGTTACTTATCAAAAAATATTTATCTGTGAGCAATCATCCAAACAACAAACTCAATGAAGAAACTGGAGGAAACAATTATGCATATTCAAACAAAATTGATCCATGGTGGTATTAGTGAAGATCCAACAACAGGAGCAGTTAGCGTACCAATCTATCAAACATCGACTTACCGCCAAAATGCAGTTGGACAACCGAAAGAATATGAATATTCACGTTCAGGTAACCCAACACGTTTTGCTTTAGAAGAATTGATCGCAGACTTAGAAGGTGGGGTTCGTAGCTTTGCCTTTGCCTCAGGTCTAGCAGGAATCCATACAGTGTTTTCCTTATTCCAATCTGGGGATCACATTCTCTTAGGCGATGACATCTATGGCGGAACTTTCCGTTTATTTGATAATGTTCTTACAAAAAATGGATTAGAGTATACAATCGTCGATACAAGTAATCTTGCACAGATTGAAGAAGCGATTCAAGATAATACAAAAGCGTTATACCTAGAAACACCAAGTAACCCCCTATTGAAAATCACTGATTTGAAAGCAGGTGCAGCAATTGCAAAAAATCATGACTTGTTAACAATCGTGGATAATACATTTGCTACACCATACTTTCAAAAACCTTTAGAATTAGGCGCTGATATTGTTTTACACAGTGGCACAAAATATCTAGGCGGGCATAGTGATGTCGTTGCTGGATTAGTGACGACAAACAACCAAGAGTTGGCGGATCAAATCGGTTACTATCAAAATGCGATCGGTAGCGTATTAGGTCCACAAGATAGTTGGTTGATGCAACGCGGGATCAAAACTCTTAGTGTGCGTATGGAGGAACATCAAAAAAATGCCTATGCTGTAGCTGAATTATTAGCGAACCATCCTGAAGTTGAAGCAGTCTATTACCCTGGTCTAACAACTCATGATAATCATGAAATTGCGAAACAACAGATGTCAGGTTATAGCGGAATGGTTTCCTTTACCTTGAAAAATGACGCAGATGCCATTCCTTTTGTTGAAGCTTTGCAACTATTTATCCTCGCTGAAAGCCTAGGTGGTGTCGAAAGTTTAGTGGAAATTCCTTCTGTGATGACTCATGCCTCTGTACCTAAAGAAAAACGCGAAAAGGCTGGAATCAAAGACGGATTGATTCGTTTATCCGTAGGAATCGAGTACGCCCAAGATCTTTTAGATGATTTGAACCAAGCCTTTACTCAATTGAAAAATCACTGATCCATTTTATCTTTAAAGAATTGAAGAAAATCAATCAGTTTTCTACACCTGGCCTGCAATAAGTGTTAGAATTTAAATAAATCGACCCAATCTTTTTAGAGGATTTTTATTTCTCTAAAAAGAATCATCAGATAGTTAGGAGTAATTCAATATGAAAATGAATGTCGAAAGTTTTAATTTAGACCACCGTAAAGTAAAAGCCCCTTATGTTCGTGTAGCTGATCGTAAAAAAGGCGAACATGGCGATTTGATCATCAAATATGATGTCCGTTTCAAACAGCCAAACAAAGAACACATGGATATGGCAGGTTTGCATTCTTTAGAACATTTAACTGCCGAAAACATTCGTAATCATGCAGATTATATTGTAGACTGGTCACCAATGGGATGCCAAACAGGCTTTTATCTTACTGTCATCAACCATGAAAATTATGACGATATTTTAGATGTTTTAGAAAAAACGATGGAAGATGTGCTACAAGCGACAGAAGTTCCAGCAAGCAACGAAATCCAATGTGGATGGGCTGCAAACCATACGCTAGAAGGCGCACAAGCTTTAGCGCGTGAATTTTTAGCAAAACGAGATGAGTGGTCAGACGTCGGAGTCTAAGCAGACTATAAATTTATTTAAGCATAATAGAGATTAAGGAAAGTGACCTCCATCTCATAGTCATAAGCCGTAAAAGACAAAAGAACATGCCAAATCTTTGTCTTTTACGGCTTGTTTTGGTAAGTTATGAGAAAGACAGTTTGGCATGAACATTAGGAGAAAACTCAAATAAGAACTCTTAGTCTTCCGTTTTGGCTAATAATCGAAGGCATTGACTTTCGCTCATTATGTTTTAAGTTTAGGGGACTACATCAGCAAACCCTTTATTATACATCAACAAATAGGAGGAAAAAACAAATGGATATCTATGATTTTAACGTCACATTAGAGAATGGGACAACTTACTCATTGGACAAATACAAGGGCCATCCTATGATCATCGTTAATACTGCAACAAAATGTGGTTTGGCGCCACAATTTGAACAGTTGGAAGAGCTTTACCAGACGTATCAGGAAAAAGGATTAGTAGTATTAGGTTTCCCATCGAATCAATTCAAGCAAGAAGTAGCTTCTGCAAATGATGCTGCGGAAGCCTGCCGAACAACGTATGGGGTTACGTTTCCCATGCACCAACTAACAGTGATCAATGGTGCGGATGCTGATCCTCTATTTGATTATTTGAAAGAACAAGCACCAGGTACTTTGACACCTGCAATCAAATGGAATTTTACAAAATTCCTTATTGATAAAGACGGCCAAGTAATTGAACGTTTTGCGCCAAAAACTTCACCATTAAAAATGAAAGAAGCAATCGAAGCCATTCTTTAGTTAAGATGCAATAATTGGACAATCAACAGTTTAGATGATTGGTCAAATGAAACTCACTTCTATTTAGAGAAAAAGCTTAGATCTACTTTAATAAAGTACATGACCTTGAAAAAAATTCTTTTCAAGACCATGTATTTTTTTGGCTAGAATACTGACAATAATTTTTGCTATTTCAAAAATATAAACAAAAAAACAGCTGAACTTTCGTTCAACTGTTTTCATTTGCGTGGCGGCGTCCTACTCTCACAAGGGGCAACCCCTCACTACAATCGGCGCTAAGAAGCTTAACTTCTGTGTTCGGCATGGTTACAGG
>NZ_JARJHD010000150.1:0-343 GCF_030441955.1 Enterococcus spodopteracolus
AATTGCATGCCAGTTCAACCGGTCCACGATCAGCCCGGCGATCGTCGGTGCGATCACGGGTGCCGCGGTGATTGAGAGTCCATACCAGCCCATCACGACACCGATGCGATTGATCGGATAGATCGATAAGAGGATCACTTGTGCCATCGCGGTCAAGATTCCATTGCCTACGGCCTGCAAAATACGAGCAAGCATCATGACTAGAAAATTGGGTGCTGTGGCACAAAGCAGCAAACCCACCAGAGCGATTCCTAATGCAGCGAGATAGAGCTTCTTGGTTGGCACACGATTCATAAGATATGCCGTCAAGGGCATAACGATCGCCATTGCCAAAGAATACCCG
>NZ_JARJHD010000151.1:0-363 GCF_030441955.1 Enterococcus spodopteracolus
TGATTGGGGTGAAGTCGTAACAAGGTAGCCGTATCGGAAGGTGCGGCTGGATCACCTCCTTTCTAAGGAATATTACGGAGACTACACACGTTTGTCGATACTTTGTTCAGTTTTGAGAGGTCTACTCAAAATTTAACCCGGGGCCTTAGCTCAGCTGGGAGAGCGCCTGCTTTGCACGCAGGAGGTCAGCGGTTCGATCCCGCTAGGCTCCATTAACAACGTATGTTGTTATATACTTGTTCATTGAAAACTGGATATTGAAGTAAAAATGTAAGTAATACAAACCGAGAACACCGCGTTGAATGAGTTTTTTAATAAGTTCAATTGCTTATTTTTCTTGATTGGACTTCTATCGCTAGAAGA
>NZ_JARJHD010000152.1:0-357 GCF_030441955.1 Enterococcus spodopteracolus
CGTATTCCAATTGGAAACATTTAGGGTTTCTAGATTCCTTGCACCACTGAACATCCATCCCATATTGGTAACGTTCGACGTATTCCAATTGGAAACATCTATCACTTGTAAACTTTCGGCATTATGAAACATTGATCCCATATTGGTAATGTTCGACGTATTCCAATTGGAAACATCTATCACTTGTAAACTTTCGGCATTATAAAACATTACTCGCATATTGGTAACGTTCGACGTATTCCAATTGGAAACATTTAGGGTTTCTAGATTCCTTGCACCACTGAACATCCATCCCATATTGGTAACGTTCGACGTATTCCAATTGGAAACATCTATCACTTGTAAACTTTCGGCATT
>NZ_JARJHD010000153.1:0-352 GCF_030441955.1 Enterococcus spodopteracolus
ATAAGTCTACTTGAACTTGTTTTTAAACGAAACACGCCTTTATAAAAAAATATTCTCTCAGGTTTTAAACAAGACGTTAAAAAGAAAAAACAAATTTTTCGCTCCCCTATGAAAAAATTGTTTTTTTTTAAAAATATAAAATGTTATTATTTCTAAAGTAAGAAATGTCCTTATAGGATTATTCTTGCATGTTTATTCTCGAAAACCTTCGTTTTTGATAATGATAATATGTTATTTATCTTCTTTAATAGGAAACCTAATTTAATCACTTTTTCAAGACATCTGATGCGATCGGATGTCTTTTTTTTCGTCTCCTTAAAAACGAAGATTTTCGAGAAATATAAGAAAAGTT
>NZ_JARJHD010000154.1:0-350 GCF_030441955.1 Enterococcus spodopteracolus
ATGCCGAAAGTTTACAAGTGATAGATGTTTCCAATTGGAATACGTCGAACGTTACCAATATGGGATGGATGTTCAGTGGTGCAAGGAATCTAGAAACCCTAAATGTTTCCAATTGGAATACGTCGAATGTTACTGATATGTCATTTATGTTTAATGGTGCAAGGAATCTAGAAACCCTAAATGTTTCCAATTGGAATACGTCGAACGTTACCAATATGGGATCAATGTTTCAGAATGCCGAAAGTTTACAAGTGATAGATGTTTCCAATTGGAATACGTCGAACGTTACCAATATGGGATGGATGTTCAGTGGTGCAAGGAATCTAGAAACCCTAAATGTTTCCAATTGG
>NZ_JARJHD010000155.1:0-347 GCF_030441955.1 Enterococcus spodopteracolus
GCAATGATTTAGAAGCCATCTCAAAAGCTATCGAAGAAGCGAAAGCCGAAACAGACAAACCGACATTGATCGAAGTGAAAACGGTCATCGGATTTGGTGCACCAAACCAAGGAACTTCTGCAGTCCACGGCGCACCACTTGGCTTAGAAGGCATTCAAAAAGCCAAAGAGATCTATGGTTGGGAATACCCTGACTTTACCGTACCAGAAGAAGTGGCGGAACGCTTCCGTCAAACGATGGTTGAAGAAGGCGAAAAAGCTGAAAATGCTTGGCGTGAGCTGTTCGCAGCATACAAAGCAGCGTATCCAGAATTAGCCCAACAATTTGAAGATGCCTTTGCTGGGAAA
>NZ_JARJHD010000156.1:0-347 GCF_030441955.1 Enterococcus spodopteracolus
TTTCCCAGCAAAGGCATCTTCAAATTGTTGGGCTAATTCTGGATACGCTGCTTTGTATGCTGCGAACAGCTCACGCCAAGCATTTTCAGCTTTTTCGCCTTCTTCAACCATCGTTTGACGGAAGCGTCCCGCCACTTCTTCTGGTACGGTAAAGTCAGGGTATTCCCAACCATAGATCTCTTTGGCTTTTTGAATGCCTTCTAAGCCAAGTGGTGCGCCATGGACTGCAGAAGTTCCTTGGTTTGGTGCACCAAATCCGATGACCGTTTTCACTTCGATCAATGTCGGTTTGTCTGTTTCGGCTTTCGCTTCTTCGATAGCTTTTGAGATGGCTTCTAAATCATTGC
>NZ_JARJHD010000157.1:0-337 GCF_030441955.1 Enterococcus spodopteracolus
ACTGCTTTCACTCGACCCGTGGGTTCTGGAATTGATCGTTCATTGCTAAAGGCGTTCGGATTTTCAAACTGATCTCTCACTGCTCTCACTCGACCCGTGGATTCTGGAGCTGGGCGGGCGTTAGAAAACTCATTCGCTTTTTCAAACTGATCTCTCACTGCTCTCACTTGTCCCGTGGGTTCTGGAACTGGGCGCTCATTGCTAAAGGCGTTCGGATTTTCAAACTGATCTCTCGCTGCTCTCACTTGTCCCGTGGATTCTGGAGCTGGGCGGGCGTTAGAAAACTCATTCGCTTTTTCAAACTGATCTCTCACTGCTTTCACTCGACCCGTGGGTT
>NZ_JARJHD010000158.1:0-329 GCF_030441955.1 Enterococcus spodopteracolus
GATCAAGAGAAAAAAATAAACCCACTGCTTCAGACAGAAAACAAATTAGAAGAAGAATGGACACTACCAACTGACGCCGAACAACTTGTTTTATTTTAATTAGTTTCATGGAGAGAAGAAGGACGCTAACGCTCCCTTCTTCTTTGCTAAAACCTAAATTAATAAAAAAGGAGAAAAAAAGTGAAGAAATTAAAGATTCTTATTACGACTTTAATTGGTTTGATTGGTTTATTTATAGGTGGTGGGATGATAAATGTCGATGTAGAAAACATGATCGAGTCTTTTATGATCCAAACCAATAGCCACCCGGTAAAAGAGCTTGGGGAAAT
>NZ_JARJHD010000159.1:0-329 GCF_030441955.1 Enterococcus spodopteracolus
ATTTCCCCAAGCTCTTTTACCGGGTGGCTATTGGTTTGGATCATAAAAGACTCGATCATGTTTTCTACATCGACATTTATCATCCCACCACCTATAAATAAACCAATCAAACCAATTAAAGTCGTAAAAAGAATCTTTAATTTCTTCACTTTTTTTCTCCTTTTTTATTAATTTAGGTTTTAGCAAAGAAGAAGGGAGCGTCAGCGTCCTTCTTCTCTCCATGAAACTAATTAAAATAAAACAAGTTGTTCGGCGTCAGTTGGTAGTGTCCATTCTTCTTCTAATTTGTTTTCTGTCTGAAGCAGTGGGTTTATTTTTTTCTCTTGATC
>NZ_JARJHD010000160.1:0-328 GCF_030441955.1 Enterococcus spodopteracolus
GGGTCTATCTCTGGCGTTCCTGTATCAGGACCAGTCTCTCCGCCTGTACCTGGGTCTATCTCTGGCGTTCCTGTTCCTGGATCAGTTTCACCGACTGTACCTGGATTGACTTCCGGGGTTGTTGTACCTGGATCAGTTTCGCCGCTTGTGCCTGGTTCGACTTCCGGGGTACCTGTATCAGGATTAGTCTCGCCGACTGTACCTGGGTCTATCTCTGGCGTTCCTGTATCAGGACCAGTCTCTCCGCCTGTACCTGGGTCTATCTCTGGCGTTCCTGTTCCTGGATCAGTTTCACCGACTGTACCTGGATTGACTTCCGGGGTTGTTG
>NZ_JARJHD010000161.1:0-320 GCF_030441955.1 Enterococcus spodopteracolus
GGTACCCATCGTTTTGCATCAAGATCGCACTTGATATATTGACTGTGCCATCACGATACGCTGTCCCTAACTCACTATCGATCGTAATCATGCCAGCACCGGCAGCTCTCAGAATTCGAAACTGCCGCCCATTGATGGTCAGGGACGCATCTGCCGTCCCACTGTATCGAAATTGGATTATCGGCAGTGATGGAATCGATTCAGGATTGTCTAGTGTACGTCCGGATAAAACGGAAACAGCTGTTTGACCATCCAACCGATACATTACTGGCTTGCACTGAAAAGGCAACGCTAAGTCAAAATGATCACGCCAGCGATCG
>NZ_JARJHD010000162.1:0-305 GCF_030441955.1 Enterococcus spodopteracolus
ATTCCATCGCAACTTTCCACGCTGCACGAGTTTCGTTCCCGTCCGCCGGACGTAAGACATGGACACCTGGCATACTTCTAACCGAAGCCAATTGTTCCACTGGCTCATGTGTCGGGCCATCTTCACCTACTGCCACAGAGTCATGGGTCAAGACATAAATGACTGGCGTGTTTTGGATCGCTGCTAAACGCACAGCTGGTCGCAAATAATCGACAAAGACAAAGAATGTTCCTCCATAGATCCGGGTACCGCCATGCAATTGGATCCCGTTCATCGCTGATGCCATCGCAAACTCACGAACACCA
>NZ_JARJHD010000163.1:0-285 GCF_030441955.1 Enterococcus spodopteracolus
CCATATCTTCGCCCATTTCTCCATTAAAGTTATTAATTATTTCTTCAAGCATATTCAATTTTTTTGTATCAATTTTTGGCGGAGCTGGAATATCTTCCCCTTGATAAACGTGTAATCCTAACCCATGAAGGGCTAAAGCTTTAACAAAACAACGCTTAACCGAGTTATTAATCTGACTTGCATCCGGTTTAGCAATTGGCTTATTGTTGTAATCTGTCACCGGGAAAAGTTCTGTCTCAGTCCTGCCTCTTAGCGTGACAGACACAGAAACATAAGTTCCTGTTT
>NZ_JARJHD010000164.1:0-276 GCF_030441955.1 Enterococcus spodopteracolus
TGTTAGAAATTAAAAATAGGGAGATAAGACTATGAAAAAGACAGACACGCTTTTTATCGGAGTCATCTTAGGTTTACTCGTACTAGTAGCACACTACAGTGTAGTGGGAGGAAGTATTTTCGCAAGTCTAATGGTTTTGATAAACCTATTAGATTCGAAGGAAAGGAGAACGTATGGATCGAAAAGAAGCTTTGAAGAAAGGAAAAATGATTGCTGATAGATGGTGGTATGACAATAAATCAACTATTTTAAGCAAACAGCTAATCAATAAACAAA
>NZ_JARJHD010000165.1:0-274 GCF_030441955.1 Enterococcus spodopteracolus
AGGTCTCGCAGTCAAGCTCCCTTCTGCCTTTACACTCTTCGAATGATTTCCAACCATTCTGAGGGAACCTTTGGGCGCCTCCGTTACTCTTTAGGAGGCGACCGCCCCAGTCAAACTGCCCATCTGACACTGTCTCCCACCACGATTAGTGGTGCGGGTTAGAGTGGCCATAACGCAGGGGTAGTATCCCACCAGCGCCTCCATCGAAACTAGCGTTCCGACTTCTACGGCTCCTACCTATCCTGTACATGCGGTACAGACACTCAATATCAAA
>NZ_JARJHD010000166.1:0-272 GCF_030441955.1 Enterococcus spodopteracolus
CGGGATTCAAGTTCACTCATAAAACCATCGTTTATGAAAATCTTATCAAATTGTGCAATTGAAAGTCGTACATTTTGTAGCTCTGATGTCGTAGATAGAATTGCGAATTTTCGACACTGAATACGGATATATAGGAGGTAATTTGATGGCATACACAGTACAACAAGAACACCAAATTCTCAATCTTATAAGGCTACGTAGAAAAGAATTACAGGATGATCGTGCAGCACTCAGAAAAGCCGATGAGCTTTCAGATAGACAAGCAGAGCTGA
>NZ_JARJHD010000167.1:0-269 GCF_030441955.1 Enterococcus spodopteracolus
CTTTCATCATTAATGAAATTAATTTATCTTTGAAAAAGGCAACGGCTCTCACGCTCTCTGTTTCAAATATTTGTTCGCCATTGTATGTGTCTAGCTGTTCTAAGTGCCGATAAATGGTTTCTGCTTGATCGTATTTCTCTTTAATCGCTTGTTCTAAGACTTCCTCTTCATATTCACAAAACACGTACGTATTACATCCCTCTAATATCTCACCTTGTACTTTTTCGTCATATCGAATGCTCCCCCACTGTTTTTGGATTTCGTAACGA
>NZ_JARJHD010000016.1:0-29817 GCF_030441955.1 Enterococcus spodopteracolus
CCGAAAAGAAGGCACTCTCTTCGGGTTTTCGGTCTGTACTGAAATCAAGGTATTATTGGGAATCCCAGCTTAAATCATAGATACCGTAAGGGATTTTATTCTTTATTTAAAACTTTGCAACAGAACCTTTCAAAAGTATACATAGGCACCAGAGAATTAACAGAAACTAACCTATATCCCTCTTCCTGTATAGAATTGATCCATTCTTCTTCTTTTTTCAAGGATAAGAAAATTCTAAATTTCTTCATGTTGTCCCCTCCTAATATCCAAATTCAGAAGATAGTTTAATCAGGCTTCTTAGACGTTCTATTTCTAGTTTTAAAACTTCTTCTCCTATATCAGTAATTTTGTAAACTCTTCTTCTTTTTTCCCTACTTGGAATTTCTTCTATCCACTTAAGTTTAAGTAAATTTTCAATCGCTCCGTACATTGTTCCAGCGGCTACCTTAACTGAACCCTCGCTTAACTTATCAATTTCTTGAATAATAGCATATCCATGAGCAGGTGAAGTTAAAACTAACAGAATATAAAAAGTTGTTTCGGTTAAAGGTAAATATGGATTTCTAATCATATAAAAACACTCCTCTTGATGTACAGTTACTATGTATAAAGTTTAACTATATACATAGTAACTGTACATGTTAAAAAAGTCAAGTATTAGATAAAAGTTCAAAAAATAAGTGTTCGCTTCGCTCTCACTGCCCCTCGACGTTTTAGTAGCCTTTCCCTCACTTCGTTCAGTCCAAGCCAACTAAAAGTTTTCGGGCTACTCTCTCCTTCTCCCCCTAATAATTAATTAAAATCTTACTCTGTATATTTCTGCTAATCATTCACTAAACAGCAAAGAAAAAACAAACACGTATCATAGATATAAATGTAATGGCATAGTGCGGGTTTTATTTTCAGCCTGTATCATAGCTAAACAAATCGAGTTGTGTGTCCGTTTTAGGGCGTTCTGCTAGCTTGTTTAAAGTCTCTTGAATGAATGTATGCTCTAAGTCAAAAGAATTTGTCAGCGCCTTTATATAGCTTTCTTTTTCTTCTTTTTTTACTTTAATGATCGATAGCAACAATGATTTAACACTAGCAAGTTGAATGCCACCATTTCTTCCTGTTTTAATCTTAAAGAAAATTTCCTGATTCGCCTTCAGTACCTTCAGCAATTTATCTAATGTCCGTTCAGGAATGCCTAACGCTTCTCTAATCTCTTTTTTGGTCGTCACCAAATAAGGCTTATCTATCGCGCTTTTTTCGCTAATATAAGCCATTAAATCTTCTTTCCATTCTGACAAATGAACACGTTGACGTTCGCTTCTTTTTTTCTTGAATTTAAACCACCCTTGACGGACAAATAACTCTTTACTTGTTAAGTCACTTGATACCCAAGCTTTGCAAAGAATGGTAATGTATTCCCTATTAGCCCCTTGATAGTTTTCTGAGTAAGCACTTCTAACAAGTTTGATCACTTCTTTTTCTTCTAAGGGTTGATCTAATCGATTATTAAACTCAAACATATTATATTCGCACGTTTCGATTGAATAGCCTGAACTAAAGTAGGCTAAAGAGAGGGTAAACATAACGCTATTGCGCCCTACTAAACCCTTTTCTCCTGAAAATTTCGTTTCGTGCAATAAGAGATTAAACCAGGGTTCATCTACTTGTTTTTTGCCTTCTGTACCGCTTAAAACCGTTAGACTTGAACGAGTAAAGCCCTTATTATCTGTTTGTTTGAAAGACCAATCTTGCCATTCTTTGAAAGAATAACGGTAATTGGGATCAAAAAATTCTACATTGTCCGTTCTTGGTATACGAGCAATCCCAAAATGATTGCACGTTAGATCAACTGGCAAAGACTTTCCAAAATATTCTCGGATATTTTGCGAGATTATTTTGGCTGCTTTGACAGATTTAAATTCTGATTTTGAAGTCACATAGACTGGCGTTTCTAAAACAAAATATGCTTGATAACCTTTATCAGATTTGATAATCAACGTAGGCATAAAACCTAAATCAATAGCTGTTGTTAAAATATCGCTTGCTGAAATAGTTTCTTTTTCCGTGTGAATATCAAAATCAATAAAGAAAGTATTGATTTGTCTTAAATTGTTTTCAGAATGTCCTTTAGTGTATGAACGGTTTTCGTCTGCATACGTACCATAACGATAAACGTTTGGTGTCCAATGCGTAAATGTATCTTGATTTTCGTGAATCGCTTCTTCGGAAGTCAGAACAACGCCACGTCCGCCAATCATGCTTTTTTTTGAGCGATACGCAAAAATAGCCCCTTTGCTTTTACCTGGCTTGGTAGTGATTGAGCGAATTTTACTATTTTTAAATTTGTACTTTAACAAGCCGTCATGAAGCACAGTTTCTACAACAAAAGGGATATTCATTCAGCTGTTCTCCTTTCTTACGAAAATTAATTAGTTAGAAGCTACGATCAAAGTTGAATCACAACAAAAAAGGCAATCAACTAAGTTTTTCTTAATTGATTGCCTGGTATCTTCTTAAAGACTTGAAATTCCCTCAAAAACCCGATATAATGGGTTTACAGATATTTAAGTATCTGATTAATAAAGTAATTAAATACTTTACCAAATTTTGGGTCTCGACTTCTTTAATTGATTGGTGGTAATCAATTAAGGCTCGCAACTTATTTTCTTGGCGGAAAATAAGTTGGTCGTGGCTCTTTTTTTGTATTCTTTATTCAGTTCGTTGTTTCGTTATATCTAGTATACCGCTTTTAAAAAAAATAAGCAATTAAAAAGTGTAAAAATATTACGTTTACTCTTTTTTGCTTATTTCGCTATCTAGTTGTAATTCTAGCTGTTCCGAATCGTTAGGGATCAAATCAATGACCAGGGTTGAATTTGTAAGTTTTGCAATCCGTTCCAGTGTTTTTACAGTCGGGTTTGATTTTCCTAACTCAATTTTTAAGTAATTAGATTCTTTCATTCCAATTTCTTCAGCAAACTGTTTACGTGTTTTATTTCCTCTCATTTGTCTTAAACGACTTCTGAATGCTAGCTCCAAGTTTCTCCCCCCTCTTTTTGTGTAATAAAATTCACGCTTTATTTTAAATTATAGCTTTTAATATCTTAATAAACAAGTGATTAATCACTTGTGATTTGTGATTAATCACTTGTGATTTGTGATTATTCCAAAAGTAGGTAATTTCACCAACCTTTTTCAAAAGTTTTTATCGACGATTATTGGACTGGATCGTGTTTCCTAAAGCAATTCTAAGCGCATGTTTAATTTTAAAGTGGGTAATTCTCTTTAAAACGTCCTACAATGATTCAATAAAAGCATGGCTGCTAGTGAAACTTGCGACCATGCTTTTATAAATACTTAATTAGATTCGCTTTTTAAAAATGAATGCTGATCCTAATACCATTAATGACCCTAGGACAGACAATGCAATATTTTCTGTTTCTCCTGTTTTTGGTAAAACTTTCATTTTTCCGTCTGAACCTTTAACCGTTACTGTTCCGTCTTTTTGAACGTTTGCACCAATTTCTTTAGCTTCAACTTTCTTTGTTGTTCCGTCTGCTAATTGAATAATCGGTTTACTATCTTCAACTGCAACGATCACAACGCCTGTATCTGTATTAACTGGGTTTTCGATTGGGTTTGTGTCTACTGGTTTGTTTGGTACTGTTGGCTTACTTGGCTCTGTTGGTGTACCTGGTTCTGTTGGCTTACTTGGTTCTGTTGGTTCGCTTGGTTCTGTTGGTTCGCTTGGCTCTGTTGGTTCGCTTGGCTCTGTTGGTTCGCTTGGCTCTGTTGGCTCCGTTGGCTCTGTTGGTTCGCTTGGCTCTGTTGGTTCGCTTGGCTCTGTTGGTTCGCTTGGCTCTGTTGGTTCGCTTGGCTCTGTTGGTTCGCTTGGATCAACTGGAGTAGTCGGGTCTGTCGGCTCTACTGGATCAACTGGATCAACTGGATCGACTGGATCAACTGGATCAACTGGATCAACTGGATCAACTGGATCAACCGGAGTAGTTGGATCGGTTGGTTCTACTGGAGTAGTTGGATCGGTTGGTTCTACTGGATCAACTACATCATCAGCTAGAACATTGACACCTGAACTACCTGTTGCTTCGTCCGCAAAACTGACAAGCGGTGCTGATACTAATAAAGCAGTGCTGAATAGTGTTAAGAGGGCAAATTTTTTCATTTTATAATCTCCTTAAAAATTAGTATTTGTGTACATAAATAGTATATCATAAATATGCTTTATCTGACATTTTTGTTCATCTTTTTTTTAAAAACTTCTAGTGATTCCTTTGTTAGAAATAATGTTTTTCCTGTATAAATGTGATCGATTCCCTCTAGTCTATGAGGAAACCGTTTATAAATATGGGCAAAATATTCATCATTTTTCCCTAGCGTTTGACTTGCTTCTTTTGCTGTAATTAATTGAGATAAGTCATTGCTGAAATTATCAGAAAAGATAAGCGTACCGCCAATTTTTCGATAGTTAAATTTATTCAGAATTTCATGCTTATTATTTCGATAAGCCTGGGATAGGTAATTTCTATTTTTACCTATCCTTTCACTCATTTCTTTAGCTGTGTAAATTTGTTTTAGATTAATTTTCCCCATTTTTAGCACTCTCTTTTTTGCATATTTCAGTTAAAAGAGAAGTCGGCAAGTGTTGGTTGATTTGTCACAAGAAAGCCGTTTTTGGTTGGTTCTACTTCAAAAGTGATCTTTTGCATTTTACTACGATCCTCTACCGTAACATTTAAAAGGTATTCAACACTATACCCTTTTTTTGTTTGTTCGCTACCGTAATAATTAACACTTTTAAGAGTTTTCCCTAACGCTTCCCAATCAGCTATATCTACTTTTTCTGATACATAACTTCTTAAACTAGATTGATAATTTTCTTTATTTTTTTCTTGTGAAAAATAATAAGTTAAAAAGTATCTACCAAATGTATCTATTTTTGATTGGGAAATATCGGTTTCTTTGACACGTTCAATTTGTTCTTTCAATGATTCGCTCTCTTTTTTTACTGATTGAAGTTGTACTTGTTGAATAACGCTTACTCCTATCAATAATACAATAAATAAAGCTAAAATAGATACGAACAAATTAAATTTTGTACCATTTTTATTAGGTGTTTTTTTCGATAGTGTTTTTTCTTTAACTTTTGTTTGACTTTCTTCGGGTGATTGCTCTTTTCTTTGTTTTTCACTAACAAGATCGGGTTCTTTTGCTTCGTCAGCTATACTTTCGCTTGATTGTATTTGTTGACTGTCTAAACCTTTTTGTATCTCCTGGCGGTTTAACTCTTGCGTGTTAAGCGTTGGTTCTATTGGTTCATTCAAGTAAACTAAAACGTGTTGATCTGTTACTCGATTTAGTAACAAGTTAATTACGTCCGTTTCTTTGGTATTTTTTGTATTCAGCGTAACAGACATAATTTTTGTTTGATCTTCTACTCTAAAAATACCTACACGAAATTTAACTGGAATTCCTCGACTTGTCTTTTGTTGTAAATAGTGTGTGACTTCGGATAATTCGCTTTTACTTAATTTTCGATTCAAAAATTGTTTTTCTTCTTCGGGAAGAATAATTCGTATTTCAAAATAATAAGACAATCGTTATCCCCCTCTCTTATTTTCTAAACATAGCCATCATTGCTAAGTTTCCAAGTCCGCCACCTTTTGACACTTTGGTTGAATACCACATATTTTGTAGGGCTGACGGTGTTTTGATAATCAACAAGCCACATCCAACCATTAACATAAAGTTTGGTAACGTATATTTTTCAGCAATCATGAGTGTAATCATGAGTAAGTACAAAATAAGCTTAATAAGCATTGTGAGTGCTTCGGATAACAGTTCTTTGATCCATATTTGAAAGTAATTTTGTTCGTCTGTTAAAAGCGATAAGGCAACTAATGGTGTTAACATAGTCAGTACCAAGAAATCGGCATAAAAGACACAGATCGCTACAAAATACTTGGTAATGGAAAAGGCAAAGAATATCACAAAAACAAAGAGAACAACGGCACTAACGCCACCATTAAAGAAATTGGAAACTAAGAAATTACGCAATCGTTCGCCGATCGTTTCCACGTTCAAATCATTAGCGACTTGTTGAATCACATATTCCCCGATTGGTGCAACAATCTTTTTGATAAAAAAGTTCATTGCCCAGGGCAACGTTGCTAAGGCAATAGACGAGTAAAACAGCTTTTGAACAATATTAGCGGTCAATGCGTCACCACTCCCATTAGAAGCTTGTATTTGCGCTTCAATGACCTTATACAACACAATACCAATCGCAAAGGTTGTCGTTGCAAAGACAAACACATTGGTAATGGTACTAATCAATTCGATATTGGGAATATCAAAAGTCGTCTTATTGGCAATTTTCATACTGGCTTCTAACAAGTCACTGCCCCAATTCCCTAATAAGGTATCAATAGGGTGCAATACACTATCCACACTCTCTTTTACGCCTTCAAAAACGCCTGAAATTGTATCGCTAACTTTATCAACTAAATCTTTTCCAGAATCAACTATATTTTCACCAACATCTAAAATATTAGGCATTAGATTATCCCTCCAATCGATCCTGTTACTTGCCACTTACCAAGTTTTTCATTGTACTTCATAATGACAAATGCGATACTTACTCCTTCAACGTTTTTCTTAGATTCTGTCAGATTTATTCCAACAACTTCGTAACTCAAATCATTATCCCAATCTAATTGCGTGAATATATTTTTATAGGCTTCTCTATGTCTAGCATCATTTCTCCAGTCCACCCATTCAAACGGAAAATCATTACGCAACACAATTTTCGTGTTTTGTTCTGTTTTTTCCGTATCTAAGAACCAAGTATTTAACCATTGGCTTTGATCGTCATTTTGCTTAGAAATCGTTAGCCCTTTGGTACCGTCAACGATCACTGGATTGAAATTGAAACTTGTTTGCAAACTCGTATAAAAATCATCTGCTACCTTATCGCCAAACTTGGCTTTTAAGTTATCAATCAGTTTGGTTTGTAATTCAATCGGGCTTGTACCGCCTGATCCTTCTTTCAATAATTCTTTGTTGATTTCTAAAATCACGTCACCATTAGAGAAAGACTTGTACCAACTCTCAAAAGCTTCTGTCGCTTCGTCTGCTCGCTCTTTCGCACTTAATTTGAGTAAATGGTCGCTTGAACCTTGAACGGCTTGTGAGCTGTTTTCTGTGGCTTCTCCGCTTGTTTCTGACTGGTTGCTTTCGGTGGTTTCTGTGGTGGCTGTTGGTGTCACTGGTGGTTGATTCTTATTGTTAAAATAAGAAATGCCCACAAAAGCAAGAATACCGACAACTAAAACGCCAATCACTACGTTACGGATCACTTGACGGCTAAATTCCATTTTTTTAATGCCCTCACTTGGTTCAATTCCTTTTTCTTCGATTTCTCGTTCGACTTGCTTTTGAAACATTGGGATATTCCCAAAAAATTCTTTCAGTCCATTCATTTGATTTCCTCCGATCTTTAAAATGGTAATTCGCTGTTGTCATTGTTGGCTGTGTTTTCCTCTATACCTTCATCAAAACTACTTAGAATATCACTCATTGATAGTTCTTTTTCTTCCTCTTCTTCTGTTACTTCTGATTCGATCGGTTGTTCAGGTAGATTTATTTCTTTTTTATTCAAATCATCTTCTTGTTTCTTCTCATGAAAAATTGGGGCGCTTGCTAGTTGCACTTTTCGTTGTTTGTGCTGTTTTTCCAATTCCTCAATGTATTCTTTGGCAAATTCCGTTTGACTGCTTATATAATCTTGCTGTGAAATTTCATGCTTTTTAAGAAGATTTCCGAACAATTCAAATTGTGGCGTTTTTCTTAACATGTAAGGTTTACCGTCAATTAACACAATACTTTTTCTGCCATTTTCTTCTTGTTGTAAATTGATAACTTCCCCTTCGGTAATCAATCGCCTTTTTTGGTAACCGTAGCTTTCTGACTTACTTCCGCTTCGATTAGTCGTTTTTGCAGACGTTTTACTCTCGCTTGTTCCGCCTGTATATACTTTGATTGTTGTATCATTTACTTGTCTTGAAAAGTATTCGGCGGTCGTTTCCTCTACACCACCTAGACATATTTTAATGGCATGATTCCCAATGATCGCTTTAAATTTCTTATCTCCGTAAAGTTCAAAGCCCTGGGGCAAAGATTGCAATATGGTACTAACTGAAATACGATACCCTCGACACGTTGCAAGAAAATTCTCGTATGTTGGAAAGTAGCCCAAATTGACAAATTCATCTAGTAACATAACTAAAGGTACTGGCAATTTTGCGTTGTGCTTATCCCCTAAAAAATATAACTCTGTAAACATTTGTTGGAAAAAGAGATTCACTAAGCCGTCCCAAGTTCGATCTAGGGGTGAAATTAGCACGTATAAACAAATTTTTGACGTTCCTAATTCCTCAAAGAAAAAATCGTTTGTACTGGTAAATTCTGATACTTCTTTATCAACAAAATCTTGTAAAGTCGTCAATAGACTAATAACAATGTTTGGTCTTGCTTCACTTTGTGCTTGTCGGAAGCCTAAATAGTAACTGCGTTTTGCTTCGTGTCCGTCTGGCAAACGCTCAAATTGTTCATCAAGTTCTGATACACCTTCTTCGTTATAGCGTGGATCAAATTCTTCTAAAAAGTCTAAAATACCCTCAATTGTTCTTGCGCTTGGTTCATACTCAAAATAAACATATTTAATCAACGTATTTAATAAGCTTAATTGTGCATTGAACCAAAAATCTTTCCGTTTGGGATCATTCTTTGCTGATACTATGACGTTCGCAATCTTGTTTGTATCATTTGATTTGCGAATGTAAAGTAATGGATTGTACCTAGAACTTAGTAAAAAATCTTTAAAATTTATGACAACCGTTTTGAAGCCCTGGGCTTTTTTTATTTCATTGGTTAACTCGTAAATTTCCCCTTTTGGATCGGTTACAACAATTGACGTACTGCGATTATTTACAACATTAGGCAAAACATAACTTTGTGTTTTAAATGATCCTGGACCACCTACTACAAAAATATTTCGATTGCTTATTTTGCTATCTTCGGGTTGGATCACAACATTTCCGCTTTGAAATTTCCCTAAGATTAAACCGTCTGATTCTGCTAACAAACTACTCATTTTTCCCCCTCCTCATTGACTTTTCTAATATCTTTTTCATTGACTTTTCAGGGATCAAATGAACATTTTTTGGTGCGTTTATTTCTGATTCTTCCCCCCAATAAGCCGATCCATGAACAGGGTTTGTTTTCCCGACAACCTCAAACGGTTGGCGTTTGGTAGGGTGTAGAAAGACAAATAAAATAATTAAAACAATGATTTGTACAATGAAGAACGGAATCATGTAATTAGATTGAATGATCTCTAAAAAAGTATTGATCGGGTGCTTTAAAATAGTTGTAACAAAGGTACTCAATTCAATATTTGTATCATTCGCAATGATAAAAGGTAATAATTTAAACACAATCAATGTTACTGGTAATAATAGTAGATAGAGTATAACTAGGGTAATCAGTTTTACTTGCTCTTGCTTCTTCTTCGCCATGCTTCTACTCCTCTCCTAATTGAATGGTCGTTCTTTGGGTAATTTTTTGGTTTTTAATTTGGATAATTTGGTTTATTTCAAAATCATTTTTTGTACCGTTAAAAACCTGGTGAATCGGTGCTGTTACTAGATATTGCTGTGAATTATCCTTACTTTCATAAGCAAGAATTTTTATTTCATTTTCGTTTACTGAAGACTTTTGAATCGTGTTTTGCTGTGGGCTATATGAATTGTTTACGTTGATCTCGTTTTGTAATTCTTGATAAACGTTGTCTGTCGCTAATTCTTTAACCGTTGTCATAGATATTTCTTTTTGGCTTTTTTCGTAGTTATAAACGGTCTTGTAAAATTCTTTGATAATTTTTTCCGATTCGCTTTGGTTAGTGTCTTGTTCCGATTGTTTGTTTGCTAATTCCGTTTGTACGCTTTTTAATTCGCTCTTTAACTGGCGGATCTGCTCGCCTTGTTTAATCCCAAAAACAACCATACCTATGGTAACCACAAGTAAAACAAGCGTTGAGATAAACAAACTAACTTTTATTTTGTCAAACTCCATTTCTTCCTCTCCTTATTCAACATAACTTGCAATATTTGCAATAGAAGCTGGCACTACTCGATAACTGATTGTTCCACTTCCTGGGTTTACTACATTACACTCTGATACAAGAAGCGTACCGTCTGCATTTACGACTTCTACAAAGGCAACGTGTCCGTAAACTGGATCAGAGCCAAAAGAACCAGGTGGGAAAGAAATTGCCGTACCTACTTTTGGCTTATTTGTTACTTTATAGCCTAAAGCTTTCCCTTTATAGCCCCATTCGCCACCATTGCCCATAAAATCATCAACTGGTTTTCCTATTTGAGCCATACGATTAAAAGCATACCAGGTACATTGCCCAAAAGGATAACTGCCACTGGTATTATAGTTATGTCCGTCATATCTTGGATAACGTAATTTATTTTTGTACTCACTAGGTACATCAACTTGAACAACGCCAGTATTATTAGAATTGTTTTGAACGCCCTCTGCGCTTGCCTGGCTTTCGTTAACGTATTCAAGTAATTTTGGCACATAGAACATATTTCCGTAGTTATAGCGGTAATTGTAGCCCATTGAAGTAGATAAAGCATTGACATAAGGTACCTTTTCGCCACCTGACATATTAATAGAAAATTGTTTAGCCAACTCAAAAGAATACGTTCCGCCATTTTTAACTACAAAATCAACAAAACCACCGCCATAATTATACGCTTGAAGGGCTGTTTTTATATCTGATCCTCGGTTTATAGCGCTTTTCATATTTTCTACAAAAAACTCTACTCCTCGTTGTATGCTTCGTTCGGGGTCTTTAATAGTGTTCGGGGGCAGTCCTAAACTTTCGCTTGATTGCATAGGGTCGCCACCTTCACCGCCTGATTCAATTTGCATAAGGGCTAAGATATAAGGCACATATTCCATACCGTCATATTGTCTAGCGTACTTTTCAACGGTACGTTTGTACCTCAAAACAGATTCACTTAAATTTTGGTTTTCTGTTGCTAGTCCGCCACTAGGGGCTGTTTGATCGTTATTAAAAATAAGAAGGAAGATTACAATGATAAAGACGAAAAAGCCTAAAATTGCTTTCGCTATCGGTTTTCGATAACGAATAAGCAGTTTAGCAGCTGTTGCTCCCATGATATGAAATCACCAACCTTCCTAATCTTTTTCAGCGTTTGTTAATTCAATCTTTTCACTAAGCAATGTGTTGTTTTCTTCTAACAAGTCATTGGTTTGTTTTTTCTTCAAGTCCTCATTTAAAGAATTATCCTTATACATATTTTCTAGTTCTTCACTGTTATTTTCAATCAATAAGTCAATCATGCTGATTTGACGTTTAGGATCGATTGCTAATTTCTTTTGTGTAATTGATACTTGGCGAATATTTTTCACTGTTGGAATGTCTTTTTCTTTTACTGATTTATCGATTAAAGCTTCAACAATTGTTGTATCGGTACTAGTTTGAACCAGATACTCAATATCTGTTGAATTGTCATACGCTAAAATCTTTTTGAAGTCTGCTAAATAGTCGCTTCCTGGTAAATCAAGGGCTTCTATTTTTTCGGTTTCTCCTTGTTTGTACAGACTTTGAATAATTTTTTTATCTGACTTTTTATCAAGTTCATAAGCCTTGGTATAATCACCAAGTTTCACGTAAATATCAACTTGTTTTTTCTTAGGATAATTGAGCTTTTGCATATCCTCTTCGATATTCTCACTATCATTATCAATAATCTTATTTAAAATAGTGATCTCGGTTTCTGCGCTTTGCTGTGTAGCCGTAACTTGTTTATTCTCATTTACTTTCATAAGAAAAACCGTACCACCATATAACGCAATAACACCTACAACTAACGCAATTTTTAAGCTTTTATTTCTGCGAATTTTTCGAACGTCTGCTTTCTTATCCTGTAATTCAGTAGAAAAGAAATTCTTTTGTTCTTCGGTTAGTCGATTTTTTATTAAATCTCTTAATGATTCTAGGCTTTCAACTGCTTCTATATCATTTAAAAATGAATTTTTTTCTTTTGCTAGAACTTCGATACGGTTCTTCTCATACTTTTCAAGCGTGTATTTACCAAAAAAACTACAAATAAAATTTTTCCATTGCTCTAATTCTTCTTTAGTTGAGTAAGGCAAATTACCAAAATGATCTGCTTTATAAATAAAAAGCAAGTCACGTGTATCTTTGAGTAGGATATTTTGCATTGCTAGATAGGTGTTTGTTTTTTCTAGTACATTCATTTCAAGTAATCGATTCACTATATCCAATTTATAAAAATCAGCATATTCTTTTAAATCAAGTAGTGGTGTATAGCCATTAGGACGGTGATAAACAATTTCTAGTTTTCCGTCTTTGGTTAAAATTTCCTCGACATCAACAAAATATTGTTCACTTTCTTCTACATCAAAAATATGTTCTCGATTCGTCAAATATTTTTCGTTTATTTGGACGACAATTACATTCTCTTGATAGTAGAATTGTAAATTTTTCAAGATTTTGTATTTCATTTTTTTCTCCCTTCTATTGAATTTTCGATCTTAACAACCAGTTGATCTCTTTCTTCGGACTAACGCCGTAAATATCTTCATATTCGCCTGGGTTAAGCAAACGCATTTCTTCCTGTGTTAAATCTACTTTTATCTTTGCTCGCTTTGTACCATGAAAAAGCAAAGCTTCCCCTTGACGTTTTGAGGTAATGAACGATAATTCTTTTTTTGTGAGTTTAAGTTTCAACTCATTTGAAATACCTTGTGCTTCCGTTTCATCAAGTCCAAAGAATACTTTTGTAAAGCTATTCCCAATAATTGCTTTACCGATATTATCAGGTGCTTTTAATACATCATCAATCTGTTGGGTTGATACGGTACAATCAGCATTGTATTTTCTAAAGCGTTTATATGCTTGGAAGAAAAAGTCAGCACTAATTTTATTCTTCAGTAAAAAGTGAAATTCATCTGCATAAACAGACGTTACAATTTGCGGATTGTTGGTTATTTCTTCAAATAGATAACTAAAGCTGTTGAGGTATGCTAAATCTCTGATTCCTTCTTCGGTCTGTAAATCTCGCAAAGAGAAGCAAATTAACGGATTGTTTAAGTCAATATTTGTATGACCGTTAAATATCGTACGGCTTCCGATTGTAAAATCTTCTAATGAATAAATAAAATCTTCAATTCGCTTGTATCGTTTGGGATCAGTTTCTTCTAATGCTTTCAATCGACTTTCTAAGTCTGAAAATGTTGGAAAATCGGTGTTTTCCATTTTTGACAAGTTTTTCTTCTCGTATAAAGTGGTATAGCATTTTTTCGCTTCTATTTTAATAATGGATAATTGACTATCAGTCAAAGAATGATCTACCATTAGGAAATAAGGCGTTAAAATATTCATTCGTTTACTGATTTCTTTATCAATATCATTGTCAGTCATTTCATAATCTTTATGCTTTATTTCAAGATTTTCTACAAGTTCGTCCTCTTCAAAATCGGATAACGATTCTTTTAAATCCACATCTGGTGTATTGCGTGAGTAGATTTGAAACGGATTGATACGAACATCTGACATAGACGAAAGATTGATTATTTCGCCCCCTAGAGAACGTACACGCTCTGTTTGTTCATCTTCGGGATCAAATAAAACGATTCTGTGCCTTAATTCTGTTGAGTTATCAGAAAAAGCATATTTTTTTAAATAGTCTGACGTTAAGTAAGTGGTTTTTCCCCCACCTGATAGACCAAAAACAAATTTGTTACGATTAACTACTAATTTTCTATTTGTGTAATCAATACTAACAATATTTTCAGTATCTTTATTGATTCCCTCGATAATCATATTTTTAGTAAATACACTTAATTCATTATCATCAAAAGGAAAAATACTGCTTGCACTGATTGAATTAGCGATTGTATAGGTGTATTCAGGTACTTCATTAGATTGTAACGGCAAGGCACTCCAATACGCCTTATCAATCATAGTATATGGAATCAAGGCTTTTACTCCACTTGCGATACAACGTGTTTCAAAATCTTCACACAATTTTTTTAGCTTATCTTCGGACTTACTTTTGATCAAAACATAGGTATATAAATAAAGATAAGAAGTGTTTTCGTCAACGGCTTGTTCTAACTGCGTTTGTGCAATTTTCATTTCACGTTCTAAACGGATAATCGTCAACGGATCATGCGAACGATCGATCTCTGCTTGCTTGTTCTTAATGGTTCTGTTGTAATAATCATTCAATGAGTTACCGTTTGCTTTAGTGTAGTAATGAGATATGGTTATATCTCCACTCATTTTACGAATACGATTAAACCAATTTCCTCTTGGTTTATTATTGTATTTTGTAATGACATAGGGAACTGCGTATGAATCATCGATTAATAATTTGTCACGTTCTATTGTAAAATTAAATGGTGCTAAATCAGATACAACGTCCGTATCAACTTCGGGTATCAAGACAATTTTCTCTTTTGGTATCTTCTCCATTTTAACGCTCCTAACTATTCAAAACCTTTTTCATCTCGCCAATCGTACAAATTTCAACCTGACAATCATATTTACTTAAAAATGCAATTAAAGCTGTTCTGATTGTTCTTGTCTTATCACGTAAAACTTGATAAGACAATTCCAAACTGTCGTAAGTTTCCTTTGAAATTGGTTCAGAATTAATTACAAAATGTTGTTTCTTTGAAGTTTCCATGTTACTTGCTAAATTTCTATAATGATAATAGTAACTAGCCTTTAGTTGTAATAAAGCTTCGTTATGCCCTGGCATTTTGCGATAATTTTCTACTGTATTCCCCCAGGCTTCTACAAAATCGTCAATTTCTACTGGTACATTCTTAGAAGTGATCTGCGGTTCATATAGAACGTTTTGAGATAGAAAGACACCAAAATCTTCGTTTAAACCTTCTTGCTCTGATACTGGCAAGGTATCAACGTTTAAGCCGTCAACTTTTAGCATGCTCACAAGGCTAAATTGCTTTTTTTCTGGCTGATAAACGACAAAAAAATCTTTAAATACGCCTTGAAATCTTGAATTATCTTCCCAATAAATCATTTCTTTCATCGTATCGCTTTTTTTATTATCGTTACTTTTGGAACTTGTTTTTAGAAAATCAAACAATTAAATCACCTCTCTTTTACACTCGTTCTTTCGGCTTCTTATAATAGACTTTTGGTCTTTTAGAAAAGTCTTTTCTTTGCTTCATAAAATCAGATATAGAAATGTTAGGGCGGTCTGTAATTGGTTTAATCGTATAAAACGCCCATACACCACCAAATGACACCAAACCAACAATGACATAGATAATTAAAGGAAAAACGGCTGTGCTACGGAAAATAAGAATTGCCAATAGCACGCTTATTAATGCCGTACCGATTGCTTTTGCTGATTGTTTTAAATCTAGCCCTAATATAACTGTATATCTGTCAGATACGTTAGACGGAAAAAACCAAGTCCGCCCTTTTTCAGTATCTGCATTTAACAAATCTAATAGGGCTTGTTTCACTTGATCGCTATTCATAACTAACTCCCTTCTCTATTAAGCAAGTAAGCCATACGCCCAAGGTACTAACCAAACCAACGCCCCACCTAATGCCGTAACAAGCAAAGCTGTTCCTAATGCTTTATACATGGTATTTTTTTCTTGTGGATCATCAATAGACGGCAAATATTTAATAACAATTTTTGCACAAGCAATCCCACCAACTACAACAATTAAGGCTGTTAAAACACCTTTTATAGTGTTACCTGCTTGAACTAATTTTGCTTGTGGATCAGTGGCTGCAAACACTGGATCAGTAATAAACAATGTACCCAACGCAACAACCGCACTTCCAAGCTTAAACTTTGTATCTTTGATAAATTTTTTCATTTTATACACCTCTTGTTTTTATTTTATCGCAAAGGAATATTCCTTTGTAATGATTGATTTTTTTTTGCTTTTGTTTGCTTAATCAATTTGTCTAGGTTTCGTTTTTTCTGTAGTTGGTTACCACTCAACAAACGATTAATTGACTTCGCAAATTGGAACATTTTTACAGTCACTTCATTTTTTTCTGGTACGTCTTTATCCAATTCTTGGGATTGATCTTTATTGGTATTTTCAATTTCTTTACTTAATTCTATCTTATCAGAATCAGGTAAATAAGCATTGCGATTAACAACCTTTTTCAGATTTTGTTTTGCTAATGGGCTTAGTTCATCAATATGTTTCATGCTATCTTGAACAAAAAATACACCTTGACAATCATTAGGAATTTTCACTGTCTGAATGTTAGTTAAGAAGCCTTTTGATTGTTCCAACATGGAATTAATTTCCTCACTGCTGAATCTAGCAACTCCTTCGACTTTAGAAAAATCAGTTGTTTTGTAATAGTCAGTTTTTGCAAGTAGCATTTCGCCTTCTATGACTGAATCTATTGAAACATTTTTATCAAATTTTCTTTCAACTTCTGATTGAACATATTCTATCAATCCTTGTTTTATTACTATTAGTTTTTCTTTCTTGATTGATAAAATTTCTTTTCTTTCAGGGTTATTTTCTTTTGTTATACTATCTTCAACTTGTTTAATTTTTGAATCAAGATAACGGCTAGTCTGAAATGGTTTTTCTTTAAAAATCTTTTTACTTTCTTCTTTTTCTACGACTCTTTCATTGTAAATGACCTCTGCTAACTGATCTTTATTCAATAACTGTTTTCTAAATATGGTTTCATTAACCATTGCTCTAACTTCGTGATTTGAAAATTTGTCAATATTCAAACTTGGGTAAGATTTTTTGAAGAATCTTTCTGCTTGTTTGTCTAAAATTTCATTTGCCTTTGTAAGCATATCTCGTTCACTACTAATTTTACTTAACATCAAACGTTGTTTTTGAATTTCCATTTTATTATTAAAGATAAGTGAATTTTCCCATCGTTTTAATTCACCTATTCGTTTATCAATGTTTTCATCATTAATAAATAATTTCAATTCTTTTGAAAGATTTTTCAGTTCTCCTTTTTCTAAAGGTGAGAAAGTTTTTTCAAATTTTAAAGTGAAGTTTTGGTCTTGTTTTAACACTTTCTCTTGACTTTCAAGTTTATCAAGTTCGGCTAGAATATCATTGTAACTTTGAATCTCTAAATTTTTTCTTTTTAACTCACTTATAACTCCTTTTTCTTCTAATTTTTTTGAGTAAAAACCTTCATGAATTGTTGGTAGTTCTTTTTTTCCAAGTTCCGCATGCGATTTTTCTGTAATTTGTTGATCGATATTTCTATCTTTTAAATATTGATTAACTTTGTCTGCCCAATCTTTACGAATTTCAGAAACAAGAGATTTTCTATCCCAATCATTTGTTTTAATAGAAACCATTTTAATTTTACCATTTTCTAATAAAATCGGGTTTCCATGTTCATCTAGTTTAGGTATCTTTTTTCGCTTGTTAAGAATATTTCCTTCACTATCTACTTCTCTCATTGTTAACATAATATGAGCATGGGGATTGTTTTCATCATCTCTATGAATAGCTACATCTGCAATCATTCCTTCACTGACAAAATTATCTTTAACAAATTCTTCTATCAGTGATCGTTGATCTGTATTATTTAATTCAATTGGCAATGCTACATTTACTTCTCGGCAAAGTTGAGAATTCACCTGTTTTTCTGCTAATTCCATTTTGTTCCATAAAGTCTGTCTATCTAAAAATTCATTAGGTACATAATCAGGCTTTAAAATAAAAGCTTCTGGTTTAACAGTTCTATGGTTGTATAGATTAGTTTTTTCATATAGTTCACTATACAATTTTTCACCGCTTCGATAAGAAGCCATTGCAATTAAACTTCTTTTTCCGCCTTCTCTTTTTGCTATTGTCATAGATAAATGGAAGATTGCCAATTGTATCACCTCTCTTTCTTTTCAAACATGAGCGTAGCGAATTTTAACAAACACGCTTGACGATAAAACGAAATGTAAATTAAGTTTTATAGCACAATTACCACTAAATGAAATTTAGGGGTATAAGTGCGCCCTTAGTAAAATATCTAAGGGAAACTTCTATAAATTAATTTTACCACTTATCAATAATAAAGTAAATATGTTTATCCTGACATTTTTATTTTAATTTATTGATTTTACGCAAAAAATATAATAAGATAGAAATATATATTAAATCAGGAGGGATATTATATGGAAAACGAGGATCAAAATATCAATACAGAAAGCAATCAATTAATTACAAAATCTAAACCAAAAAAAAGAAAGAAAAAAACTGTTTCTGATATTGAACTTCAAATCAAAGAATTACAAAAGAAAAAAGAAGAATTAATTCTAAAATCAAAAGCAGATATTGGTGATTTTGTACTTTCTACTCTTTCAAAAAATGATATTTCTATTGAATCTATTGAAGAAAACAAAGAATTATTCTATGACGAATTAGAAACTTTATTAAATGCGAATAGTCAAAATTTTTCTGAATTACTTAAATAGTTATGGCAAATAATGATTTAAATGACATCAACAAAAAAATAGAAAAACTAAAAATTCAAAAAAATATTTTGCGAGCGAATAGCGAGCAAAATATAAATAGAAAAAAAAGAACAAAGCGGTTGATCGAAAAAGGCGCTTTGTTAGAAAAATATTTTGAAATTGACTATTTAACAGTTGAAGAAACAGAAGAATTTTTGAAAATATTTTCTGAATATATTAAAGCAAATAAACCCCAAAAGTACCAAAAACAAGAAAAATAAATTTCTTGTTTTTGGTACTTTTTCAAATGAAATTAATTGTTCTTAATGTTTGATTTTCCTTTTCTATTTGTTTAATAATTTCTATAACTGTCTCTTTATCTAAATCATACCAATCACCAAAAGCAATAATATCACCTGATATTTTCTTTTCAATAAAATCAACTGTTAAACTTATTTCTTTCGTTGACATTGGCGAACGTGCTTCAATTTGATATAAATCAAAATTATATTTTTCATTATTATTTATTCCTCTCATTTCCGTTGCTGTTGCTTTTAAAACTCGTAAAGTATTTCCTTCAAACTTAATTTTTTTAATGTCAATATTCATTTAAATTTTCCTTTCTTTGTAACTTGCAAACCCTATCGGGCTTGCAAGTATTTTTTTTCTTCTTTTTCTTCTTTAATTTTTTGGCTTCCATACATTCCTCTTATTGTATTCATGTCATAATTTTTATGACTTCTTTTTTTGTAATCTTTAGGGGCTTTATACCAAGCATATTTTTTAGGTGAATATCGAAATTCTAGGGCTTTTATATCTTCTTTATATGGTTTTGTATTACCTGTTAGCCATATAAATGTTCCTACTACTTCGATTGCTACGCCGTCCATTTTTAGATTGAACAGTTTATTAATAATATCCTTAAACTGTTCGGGTGTTTCTGTTGTTTCTTTGGTGTAAGTTTCACCGTCTTTATTCTTATGAGTGTTTTTTAATTTTTCAAATAAATCATCATATTCATTATTAAGTTGTGCCATTTCTTCATCTGAACCGCCACAATCGGGGTGTAACTTCAAAGCTAACTTTTTGTAGGCTTTTTTCAATTCTTCCAATGTTTCAACGTTTTTAATGTATGTCATGATTTTTCATCTCTTTCTTTTAATGTATGCCGTACCCGTCGAAACGGGTACGGATTTCTTTTTTACATTTGTACAATTTTCAGGTTTTCAATTTCCCACTCGAACCATTCAGAAAAATCTTGTTTAAAACCATTTATAGAATATTTTTCTTGTTCTTCTAATTCTTTACCGTTTTGTGGGTCTAGGTAGGTGGGTTTGTCTTTTGGTCTTGCATATACGCCTATCCATGTTGAAAAGTCGCCCTCAAAACTTCCGTCAATCACAAAACCTTGTTCTTTTAGTTCTTCTCTTACTTGTGCTTTTAGATATTGCTGTTCTTGTGTTCCGTAAAACCAATCATTTTTAAAATCTTCAAGTTGTAATTTTTTTGTTGTTTCCATTTTCTTTTCCTCTTTTCTTTTTGTTTTTTGGCTTTTTGACAACCATTTTTGTTAGGCGTTTGAAGAAGTGAAGCTGTTTTCCTCATGTTTTAAAAGCTAGAAATAAATTACAGTGTATGCTCCTTTCTTTTTTCGTTTTGTTGGTTCATTTTCGCCAGTGTGTTCGTGTCGTTTGCTGTGACGAGTACGCAACATAGACACAAAGAAAACACAAGGGCGAGCTTGCTCGTTTATATACCCTTGTGTTTTCGACTGGATATGTTAAGGTAACAAACAGTAAATGACACGTTACAGACTGCAAAATGTACCAACTGAAAAAAGAAAGAATGCTGTTGTGTGCTTTATTTCTCGATTAGCTTTTAAAACATGAGGAAATGTTTTTATAAAAAAAGAGTAGTTACCGTTTTTTGGTAACTACTCTTTTCCTTTTTTAAGGTTTAAATCCCTGGAAGTTTAGGTGTTTTGGGTATTGGTGGTGTAGGTGGCTGCAAACTTTCCAATTTTTGTTGTATCGCTTTAAATTCGGGGGCTTCTTGGTGTTTATTTTGAATCATTTTTTGCTCTACTCGCTCCAAAGTCGGTTGAATCTCTTTGCCTGACAATTTACGATTTAATTCTCTTTCTAAGGTCTCTTTTGGGCTGATAGAAGGCGTTTCTGAACTTGAATAGAGTTTTACACCACTTCGATTATAAAGCCTTATATCGCTAAATAAGCCCGTCTTATGAAGCTTATCTAAATTGATTGGTAAATTTTTGACAACAATATCATGGGCTTGTTTTGGTGTTGCCCTGGCTGTCAGTGGCTCATCTGAAAACATTGTTTCGTATCGTTCAATTGTGCCTAAATACGATTCAATCTTTGGTACTGCCATAACGTACATTTTCGTTTCATAGCTTTTTGATTGAAGCATTGTTGCGGTCTGAATAGGAACGTCTGTTGTTCGTCCTGTACCTTCAATCACTAAATTATAGCCTTGGTCGCTTAAACGACTAATAAGTGCTTCTGTCATGCGATTAGAATAAGGCGTAACATGCTTTACTACGTCTTTTTCATAAAGTTTCACTAATTCATCAAAATTAGGGTGTTGTTGTTTGAATGTATCATTATCAATGACAATGACATTTCCTTGTGTTTCTTCATAAATCGCCGATCGTAAACTGGTTTTTCCTGATCCTGGTTGCCCACCAAGTAAAAAAGCGGTTGGCGATTCAACCGCTTTTTTACCTTGAACCAATTCCTCTATGTTATCTCTCAAGCGATTCTCAAATTGCTTATCAGTAAAATTGACTATATTTGCCATATTAAGCCACTTTCTCTTTTTTCAAAACTTGTTTTGAATACCGATTCATTGACCGCCAATACTCATGAACGGCTTTTAATTCTTCTAAAGAATAATCAAAAAGATTTACACGTTTCGCAAGCTTTAATTGATTTAATAAATTGACTTCCAACAATTGGGAATTGTCTTTATTTAATTCATGATTCAAAACATAATTTAATACTCGATTATAGACACTTGCAGATAACTCGTTAATGATTTCAATTTCAAACGTTTTTTCATAAGTAACTGCCATTTCATTTTCACTCCTTTTTAAAGTTTATCAGGTAAATATTTTCGTATGTATTCTTCTAAGGCTTTATCCATAACTTCTTTTACGTTTCCGCCATTCTTTGCTGTTTCAATTTTTATAATATGGTGTAAGTCAGCACGAACACGAACCGTCTTATCTCCCATAATATCTTTTTTTGCACTGATTGGTGTATCATTTCGTTTTGCTTTTTGTGCGCCTAAATTTCCCACAATCACTCACTTCTTTCTATTTCTTCTTATTCTTATTTTATCATCAACAATCACAAATCACAAGTGATTTGTGATTAATCACTTGTGATTTGTGATTCTATTCTTTTTCATTTTCTAACTGAATGATTCGCTCAACCATTTCAAAAAATACGTTCTCATACATAGATAAAACTTTTTTGTCATAGCCTTTATGTTCTGTAATGCCGTTCTTAGACCAGGTACTTACTTTATTACTTCGCTTGATAATATTTTGGAAAACCAAATTATCTTCTTTATGTTCTTTGTACAATTCTTCCAGGTTCGATTTTATCGTTGCGCTGTCCGTATCAACTAAATAAGGAACAAAACCGATCATATCTAGTCCAGGGTTAAACTGTTCTTGTAAATCAATCAAATAGGAAATATAGTTTTGAATGTTGTTTGTACTTTCTTCTTCTGCTTGTAAAGGGATCATAACGTAATCACTTGCCACGATTGCATTATTTGTATAAACGCTTGGCGTTGGTACAGTATCGATAATAATGAGATCATAGTCACTTTTTAAAGGTTCTAACAGAGTAGCAAGCAATATACTTTCATTTTCAAAAGTCCATGAGCGAGTTAATTTTGGTAATAACATTAAATCAAACGTGCCAGGGATCAAGTCTAAATTATCGGTCAAATGAATAATAGAAGAAGCCAAGTTTCCATTTTTCAAGCCTTCATAAAAATTGACACGTGGCAATTCTACCTTAAATGTTTTTGCTAAGTCTTTTGTCAACGTTGCTTGTAAGTCCATATCGATCATTAAAACTTTTAAATTCAATTTGTCTGTCAAGTAAGCAAACATAGTCGATAATTTGGACTTTCCAACACCACCTTTAAAGTAATTATTCAAGATAACAATTGCTTCATTTTTATTGTTTAAAACACGTCTTAAATCTTCAAGTATTTTGAGTTCTTCCTTCTCCATAACTAAGCCCCATTCTTTTTTTTGTATAGTAATATTGTATCATTAAGAATCACAAATCACAAGTGATTTGTGATTAATCACTTGTGATTTGTGATAAGTGATTTGTGATTAATATATAAAAGCCCTATTTAAAGGGTGTCATTTTTATTTTTAAATGGCAATAATTTTATTTGATAGATGGCAAATAAAACTATGTAATCTCGTGTAGCGATAGAAAATATTTCCGTTTTATTTAAAAAAAGATCAATCCCATTAAACAAGGATTGATCCTTTTCTCTAGTTAATATATTTCTTTAAAATAACCTCGTCACCGTTTGTTTCGCCAGTTAACGTAAATCCAAATTTTTTATATAAGCGTAATGCATTGTCGTTATCTGACTTTGTCGATAAAGTAATGACTGGAACGGCTTTGTTTCTAAACTGTTCAACAATGATTTCCATTGCTTTTGTTCCATATCCCTTATTTTGATACGACTTATCAACGGTAAATTGCCATAGCCAATATCGATCCTCTTCATTGGGAATCGTTTGATCAAAAACAAGAGCAGTGTAGCCAATAACTTCATTATTCAAACAAATGAAATAAGGTTCGGAAAATTCATTGTCAAAAGCGGCTTGAATTGCCTCAGGAATTGCTAACACTAAATTTGAATGTAGTTGTTCACTAGTAACAGTTACATAATTTCCTAGGAAATAATTTTTTTCATCCACTGGAAGCAAATGAATCCAGTCATCAGTCTCATTTTCAAATTGCTTCTGAAGTTCAATTTCAATAGCGTTTGTTCCCACTTGCTCCACATCATAAATGCCTATTATCTTATCAAAACCTGTGGATTTCCAAAACTTTAAACCTACGTAGTTATTAGCCGATACAACGAGCTCAGCTTTTTTTAGTTGTCTTTCACCATAACTATTCTCCAATTCTTTTATTGCAAGTTTACCAAACCCACAATTTCTATGTTTCTTACTTATATAGAAATGAAGAATATATATGCTCGGTGGGAAGTCCTCGAATACCCATATATACCCAATTATTGTATTTAAATAAAAAATACTCAAACAAAGACAATCATCATTCGAAAGTTCAGGGATTATGTTTTCAATATTTTCTAGCGGGGGTATGGGGTCACGACCTTCTACTTTGTTGAAATGTGGCTTTGCCTCTTTAAAGATACGATTGAGATCATTTTTTTCAATTGCTGTTGAGGGTTTTAATGTTATTAAGTTCATTAATCTTTCTCCTTGTTAAATAATGTGAGAT
Source organism: Enterococcus spodopteracolus (assembly GCF_030441955.1). Taxonomy (NCBI): domain Bacteria; kingdom Bacillati; phylum Bacillota; class Bacilli; order Lactobacillales; family Enterococcaceae; genus Enterococcus; species Enterococcus spodopteracolus. The sequence goes on from NZ_JARJHD010000016.1 coordinate 24,122, forward strand.
TATTTAACAACAAATGTTGGTCTGCCCATATAATGCTCCTTCCATGTTCATCTTTTAATTAATTCTACAATACTTCCTATTCATTTGAAACCCTTTTCTGCATTGTGGATTAGTGTTCAGAAAACCTTGCCTTTCTGGACACTTCGTTTTTTGATGTAATTTCTATGAAATCTCCCTTCAAATGTGTTCATAAACCCATAACAAAATCTATGTTCAGTTATTGCCCCGATATAAATTGATCGTATTTTGAGAATCAACCAACTAGATCAAATTACTGTGGAAGTAGTTGAAGCAGCGAGAGATAGTTTAGTAATCGGAATATAAAAAAACTCTCCTAATGTGGAGAGTATCTGCAATATATCGATTAAAATTTTTGCCATTTAAAAATAAAAATGACAAAAGGGCTTTTACGCTTATTTTTAAAAAGATTTAAAATCAATATATCCCTTTTCTCCGATTTCTACAACGGCATTGTAGGTCTTTTTCTCTTTGTTTTTGATTCCTTTTACCAGGGTTTCTTTTCCCTCCAGTAATTCTTTTATATTTGTTTTGGTTAGTTTTTTCTTTCTAAAATTATCAGCTAAAGTGAACTTACATTCAGGATAATTAGAACATCCATAAAACGATTTCTTTAATACAATATTGTTACCACACTTAGGACATTTTCCTACAATACTTTTTTCAGCTTCTTTTTCTTTCTGTACCTGGTAATCAGCAAAACTTAATTTCTCTATATCGGTAGGTACATTTTCCAATAAATGAACGATAAATTTCTTGATATTATTGATAAAGGTCTCTTGGTTCCCCTCTTTTTTCCCAATCTTCTTTAAATACGTTTCCCATTTTGCCGTCATTTCAGCACTCGTCAATAAGTGCTGACTTTCAACTGCCTGGCACAATAATTTCCCTTTTTCAGTCACGATCAATTTATTTTTTTCAACTTTTATATATTCTTTTTGTTTCAAAGCTTCAATAATGCTTGCTCTGGTCGCTTCTGTTCCGATCCCCTCGACTTCTTGTAAAATCTTGATTGCTTCTTCATCATCAACCGTTTTATTAGCGGTTTTCATAGCAGTTAATAATGTACCCTCTGTAAAAGCTTTGGGTGGTTGTGTTTCTTTTTCGGCACTCTTAACGTCAACCTCGGCATGTTCACCAATAATAACCAAGGGTAACGTTTGAACGTCCTCTTTTTCTTCTTTGTTTTGCTGTTTAAAAAGAATTTTCCACCCTTCTTGTTTTGGTGTCTTGCCTATTGATTGAAAAAGTAAGTCGGCTACTTTGGTTTGTATCTTCGTTTCTTCATACAAATAATCAGGTAGAAACATGGCAACGGTCGTTTTAACGACTAAAGCATAAATTTTTCGTTGCAAATCGTCCATTTTTGCTAATGCTGATTCAGTGGGTACTTGTTTTGTTGGGATAATGGCGTGGTGTTCCTGTACCTTGCTACCGTCCACATAACGCTTTCTAGCCTCTGCTTGAACCATTTCAAGGTCAAGTCCTAAAAAACCGCTATATGTGCCAAAATTCGTTTTTAAATAGGCAAATTCGTTCTCTGTAATAAATGGTGTATCAGTTCTTGGATAACTCAATAATTTGGCTTCATATAAGCCTTGCATAGCTTTTAGTGTTTGGCTCGCTGTCGCTTTATAAAGCTGATTGACTTTTGACTGCAAACTACTTAAAGAAAACAGACTAGGACTATTCGTTTTTTTCTCTTTGGTTTGCACGTCAGCGATTCTGCCCTCGGTTCTGTTGCAAAGTTTTAAATCTACTATCAAATAAGGTAGAATAATAGAAAAAGATAGCAGGAGGAATGACGATGAATCATTTTAAAGGAAAGCAATTTCAGCAGGATGTGATTATTGTAGCCGTGGGCTACTATCTTCGTTATAACCTTAGCTATCGTGAAGTTCAAGAAATCTTATATGATCGTGGCATTAACGTTTCTCATACGACGATTTATCGTTGGGTGCAAGAATATGGCAAACTACTCTATCAAATTTGGAAAAAGAAAAATAAAAAATCCTTTTATTCATGGAAAATGGATGAAACGTACATCAAAATTAAAGGAAAATGGCATTATTTGTATCGAGCCATCGATGCAGATGGTTTAACCTTGGATATTTGGTTACGTAAAAAACGGGACACACAAGCAGCCTATGCTTTTCTTAAGCGGTTAGTGAAGCAGTTTGATGAACCGAAGGTTGTAGTCACAGATAAAGCCCCCTCTATTACAAGTGCCTTTAAGAAACTAAAAGAATACGGCTTTTATCAAGGGACAGAACATCGTACCATTAAATACCTGAATAATTTGATTGAACAAGACCATCGTCCAGTAAAGAGACGCAATAAATTCTATCGAAGTTTACGCACTGCCTCTACCACGATTAAAGGTATGGAAGCCATCCGAGGATTATATAAGAAAACCCGAAAAGAAGGCACTCTCTTCGGGTTTTCGGTCTGTACTGAAATCAAGGTATTATTGGGAATCCCAGCTTAAATCATAGATACCGTAAGGGATTTTATTCTTTATTTAAAACTTTGCAACAGAACCACAATATCTATATCCTCCTGTTCTAATTAACAACTCAATATTCATTTTAAAAATTTCTCTTTAGTTCACTATCAATGTAAGTTGATTTTATTAAACATATGCCTTACTTTGTCTATTCTATTATTTGGACGACGTGGTTGGAAAGCAGACTTAATGTTAGTAACCTGATAACCTTTTAACTCTGTTAAACAGACACTGCGTCCATTTGTAAAGAAAGTTAAACTGTTTCGATACTCTTGAATACAACGGGCTGGAATTTCACCAATGAGAATGACCTCGTTACCTTTTAACTTAGTATTTAAAATATTTGCACAATATTTGGAAGCATCATTATATGCTCTCGAAAGATATTCTTGTGGTACATAAATTTCGAAGCTAAGATATGGCTCTAATAACTCTGTACCACTCTTTCTAAAAGCCTGCTCTAGTACAATAGGCGCAAGCATTCGGAAATCTGCTGGCGTACTGACAGGGCTGTAATATAGACCATACTTAAAACAGATCTTACAGTCTGTTAATTTCCAACCGTACAATCCTTGTTCACACCCATAGCGTATACCTTCCATAACTGCATTTTGAAATGATTGATTTAAATAACCTAGAGAAACCAGGCTCTCATACTGAATGCCACTACCCAAAGGAAGTGGTGTTACAGATAAACCAATAGAAGCCCAGAAAGGATTTGGAGGTACTTCGATATCAATGGTAAATTCAGATTTTTTTAATGGTCTTTCCATATAAATGACAGTTGGTTTTCTTGTTTCTATCTCAATATGATATTTTTCTTGAATCAGAGTACAAGTTACCTCCATTTGGACCTCACCTAAAAAAGATAGCACAATTTCGTGAGTTACTGTATCTACATAATATTGTAGAAGGGGATCACTATCGGATATTTCAAAAAGTGCATCTAGTAACTTTTCTCTTTGTACTGATTTACATGGTTCAATTGTTGTTTGTAACATAGGAAGAGGATTCTCAAGAATTTCTCTATGTGGTAATCTTTTTTTATCTCCAAGTACGTTATTTAGTTTTAAAAGCTCATTTTTTAAAATAATAATCTCACCAGGCTCTGCCTTATCTATCTGGCGTAATTCTCCATTTATTGAAGTATACATTTCTGTAACTTTTATTTTTTCCTTTTCTGATATATTGACTGAGTCTCGCAAATGTAGCGTTCCACTATAAAGACGTACATAGACAAGCCGTTGACCATCATCTGAATATTCTACTTTAAAAACATTTCCACAAAGTTTATCTGAATTGAGTTGTGTGGGTGAAAATAATTTGCTAGTAATTACCTCTATAAGTTGTTTAATTCCAATATTATTCTTTGCACTTCCGTGATAAACAGGATATAAGGAGCAACTTTGAATTCTTTCGTTTTCCTCCTTTTCAAGTTCTGCAATATTCAATGTTTTCCCAATGGTATATTTTTCTAATAAATAATCATTTCCCACAATTACTGTCTCCCATTGTTCTGGTTCAGTATAATCTATTACATAAGGTTTCAAATTTAGATTCACAGTCTGCTTAATTATGATGTCGTCAGAAAGTTTGTCCTTAATATCTTGATAAACATCTGGCAAATTTATTCCATTTTGATCAATTTTGTTAATAAAAAATATTATAGGTATGTTCATCTTTCTAAGTGCATGGAATAGTATACGAGTTTGTGACTGTACTCCATCTTTTGCAGAGATTAGCAAAATAGCTCCATCCAAAACAGATAATGAACGGTATACATCTGCCAAAAAATCCATGTGTCCAGGAGTATCTACAATATTTACTTTAACATTTTCCCGTTGAAAAGATGTTATTGCGGTCTGAATAGTAATACCTCTCTGGCGTTCCAAAAACATAGTATCCGTTTTCGTTGTACCGCTATCTACACTTCCTAACTCTTTAATTGCTCCGCTACTGTATAGTAAGCTTTCTGTTAAAGTAGTTTTTCCTGCATCAACATGTGCTAAGATACCGATATTAATAATTTTCAATTTTATTTCCTCCATTCAAAAGCTCAAAAAGCAGAAAAAATCCCAGTGATAAATACTCTTATCACTGGGATTTTAATACAAAAATAGCTGTATACTACACACTGATAGCCACAGATGCTTTATGATAAAATGATAAAAGTATTCTTAAACTGGGCACAAAAAACCAGTCCTTATTTTAAATAAGGATGCTTAATTAATTATTCCCGCTATCTAATTGACAGTTTATTTAAGAATACCTTGCCGCATTTTTATTATCTCCTTTTGAATGTTATCTTAATTCTATCATATGATAGAATGCTTGTAAAGCCAACCATATTTTTTGAACGAAAGGGAAATTAATGAGAAATTAATGGAAGTTAGTGTAGTAGTTGAAGATAACTCTTCAGAATGGCTATCAAAATTCAGCGATTTAATAACGATTTACAAGTTCATAAGGGATTCTTTATTCATCCAGCTATTATATTACTTTTCAGGTCAATAGGACAACTGTCCACAACCTTTCTACAAATATATTACGTATAATTTTTGAAATATATACTGCTTAACAAAATATTTTGCAGTGGTTCCAATAGTTTTGAATTGTTAATATTAAGTTTGACTTGGAAAATATCATTAAAAGTTATACTGTTTATTTGGAAAAAATTGGAGAGACCTTTTTAAGTAATGTAATGAAAATAGTTATAAGTTAGAATAAAGGTGAATTTGCTTATACTTCTCATAGAAGGTTGATTTCACGCTATATTTTGGATTATTTATGCTAAATCATTATAAGTTTGCTATAGTGACATACAATTTTTTTTGCTTATACTAAATATTCAAGTATTGTTTTCATCTTAATATTCTTTATTCATTCATTATTATTTTCCAGTTATCCTTCTTCTCTAAAGTTAATTGGTATTGGGAAATATTTTCAATCTTTGTTTCATTGTCTAAATATCGAACGGCTATTTTTACTAGATACTGTTTCTCTTTCTTCTGAATAATTGGATTCACCAACTCAGAGTAAATAAAGGGTTCTGTTGCAAAGTTTTAAATCTACTATCAAATAAGGTAGAATAATAGAAAAAGATAGCAGGAGGAATGACGATGAATCATTTTAAAGGAAAGCAATTTCAGCAGGATGTGATTATTGTAGCCGT
>NZ_JARJHD010000168.1:0-255 GCF_030441955.1 Enterococcus spodopteracolus
GTCTTGTCCGTATTCGACGACCCCCATCACGTTCGTATACGCAGTATGTGGCGTAATTTTGATTTTCTTTGCTTCGGCATTGGCGTTTTGTAGTTTCAATGTCAACTTTTCTGTCGCATCTGGCGCAAGATTTAATTGAAAATAACGATCATTTCCTGACTTTTGATTGTCTGAGAACTCCGGTGTTACATAGAAATTCAACGTTCCTTCTTCTGCCCCCACGCGCATCGGTACCAATAAACTAACCAATAATAG
>NZ_JARJHD010000169.1:0-255 GCF_030441955.1 Enterococcus spodopteracolus
TTTGATATTGAGTGTCTGTACCGCATGTACAGGATAGGTAGGAGCCGTAGAAGTCGGAACGCTAGTTTCGATGGAGGCGCTGGTGGGATACTACCCCTGCGTTATGGCCACTCTAACCCGCACCACTGATCGTGGTGGGAGACAGTGTCAGATGGGCAGTTTGACTGGGGCGGTCGCCTCCTAAAGAGTAACGGAGGCGCCCAAAGGTTCCCTCAGAATGGTTGGAAATCATTCGAAGAGTGTAAAGGCAGAAGG
>NZ_JARJHD010000170.1:0-255 GCF_030441955.1 Enterococcus spodopteracolus
GTGACCAATGAGGCAATCCAATTATTCGTTCCTGGTAAGACAGCGAAAGATGCGACACAATATAAATCAACATTAACTTGGGAATTATCTAATACACCTGGTAGTAGCGGTGTAGAAGAAGAAAATGGCGAAGTATAATCCAGATTTAGGATCGGTGGAAGGCAAGCTATTTTAGATTATAGAAACAAATGACGTAGCGTTACAATTTTGTAGCGCTACTCTCTTTAAAGGAAGGGGTAAACGAATGAAACAAGC
>NZ_JARJHD010000171.1:0-255 GCF_030441955.1 Enterococcus spodopteracolus
ATATGTACTTGCTTGTTTCATTCGTTTTCTCCTTCCTTTAAAGAAAGTAGCGCTACAAAATTGTAACGCTACGTCATGGACTTCTATCAACTGAATCCTTCGGTTTCGTTAGAAGAATCAGTCATCCCTTCCATCTGATTAGTTATTATCAGGAGTAGAAGATAATTCCCAAGTCAGTGTGGATTTGTATTGTATCGCATCTTTCGCTGTAGAGCCTGGAACAAATAATTGAATCGCTTCATTGGTCACTACATC
>NZ_JARJHD010000172.1:0-255 GCF_030441955.1 Enterococcus spodopteracolus
GAGCCTGAAGTGCCAGGAACAACAGGTCCGTTATCGATCATGAAAGCTGCCACGATGAACTTTGGCTCACAAGTGATCTCGAATCAAGATCAAACCTACAATATGATCGCAGAAAAGCAACAAAAAGCGGGTACAACAGGTGAAGAAAACAAAGTTCCTTATGTCAGTTTTGCGCAAGTACAAGATGTCCGTGGAACGAATGCGGGTTGGGACCTGCAAGTACGCATGACCGACTTTAAAGCAACGAGTACAACG
>NZ_JARJHD010000173.1:0-255 GCF_030441955.1 Enterococcus spodopteracolus
ATATGTACTTGCTTGTTTCATTCGTTTTCTCCTTCCTTTAAAGAAAGTAGCGCTACAAAATTGTAACGCTACGTCATGGACTTCTATCAACTGAATCCTTCGGTTTCGTTAGAAGAATCAGTCATCCTTTCCATCTGATTAGTTATTATCAGGAGTAGAAGATAATTCCCAAGTCAGTGTGGATTTGTATTGTATCGCATCTTTCGCTGTAGAGCCTGGAACAAATAATTGAATCGCTTCATTGGTCACTACATC
>NZ_JARJHD010000174.1:0-255 GCF_030441955.1 Enterococcus spodopteracolus
CGTTGTACTCGTTGCTTTAAAGTCGGTCATGCGTACTTGCAGGTCCCAACCCGCATTCGTTCCACGGACATCTTGTACTTGCGCAAAACTGACATAAGGAACTTTGTTTTCTTCACCTGTTGTACCCTCTTTTTGTTGCTTTTCTGCGATCATATTGTAGGTTTGATCTTGATTCGAGATCACTTGTGAGCCAAAGTTCATCGTGGCAGCTTTCATGATCGATAACGGACCTGTTGTTCCTGGCACTTCAGGCTC
>NZ_JARJHD010000175.1:0-255 GCF_030441955.1 Enterococcus spodopteracolus
ACATCCCTCTAATATCTCACCTTGTACTTTTTCGTCATATCGAATGCTCCCCCACTGTTTTTGGATTTCGTAACGAATCGTTTCCGTTTCTAGCGTTAAATCATGCAATTTTACTCTGATAGAAGTGTTTCCGTAGCCCACCATTTCAACCCGAATGCGTAGGTTTTTCGTATTAATTCCTTGCTCTCTCAAACTTCTTTTGATATTATTTGCAGTTATTTCCATGCGAATCTCTCCTATTTGTCGTTTTTTGTT
>NZ_JARJHD010000176.1:0-255 GCF_030441955.1 Enterococcus spodopteracolus
GACATCACTCGTATATCTTCATCTTTTGACTGATACGAAAGGGTTATGGAACCCTTTCGTATGTCTCCTTTCCTAATTCTTTAGTTTAGATTTTGCCGAAATGACCAATTGTTTCTAGTAAAACAAGGGCATGTGCTAAATCATAAACACTATTCATAGGGTGTCTGCGGTATCGAATCGAACTAGAACGATCTTTCATCATTAATGAAATTAATTTATCTTTGAAAAAGGCAACGGCTCTCACGCTCTCTGTTT
>NZ_JARJHD010000177.1:0-255 GCF_030441955.1 Enterococcus spodopteracolus
CTTCTTCGCCCACTTTTTGTACCGTAGCTTCGACTTCTAAGCGATTCACAAATGTTGGGGTGAAGTTTTGTAGATTCGCACTGATGACATTGCGATAGTTGAGTTGATCGGCAAAAACATCTAACAAATCTAAATCAGGTTGTACAGCATCTTGTTTGTTGCTCACAACTACACCGATGATATACGCAAACTCATTCTGGATGGCGACCCCTTCTTCATCAGTTGTTTCGTCAGTTGTATTTTCTTTGACTTCTT
>NZ_JARJHD010000017.1:0-28890 GCF_030441955.1 Enterococcus spodopteracolus
CGGTGAGTGATCACCGTACCGGTTCGATTCCGGTCCTCGGCATTACAAATATGCGCCCATAGCTCAATTGGATAGAGTGTTTGACTACGGATCAAAAGGTTAGGGGTTCGACTCCTCTTGGGCGCGTTAGTTTTACGGGAAGTAGCTCAGCTTGGTAGAGCACTTGGTTTGGGACCAAGGGGTCGCAGGTTCGAATCCTGTCTTCCCGATTAGTAAATAGTTTCAAGGGGCCTTAGCTCAGCTGGGAGAGCGCCTGCTTTGCACGCAGGAGGTCAGCGGTTCGATCCCGCTAGGCTCCATTTCATTTAAATAATGAATACTTTTTTTCGCGGTGTAGCTCAGCTGGCTAGAGCGTCCGGTTCATACCCGGGAGGTCGGGGGTTCGATCCCCTCCGCCGCGATTATTTAAGAGCCTGGACCTTTAGCTCAGTTGGTTAGAGCAGACGGCTCATAACCGTCCGGTCGTAGGTTCGAGTCCTACAAGGTCCATAGCGACGTTGTATTTCATATTGGAGGATTACCCAAGTCCGGCTGAAGGGAACGGTCTTGAAAACCGTCAGGCGGGTAAAACCGTGCAAGGGTTCGAATCCCTTATCCTCCTTTTTTATATTATCGCGGGATGGAGCAGTCTGGTAGCTCGTCGGGCTCATAACCCGAAGGTCGTAGGTTCAAATCCTGCTCCCGCAATTAAAAACTAAAAACATTGGTTCCGTGGTGTAGGGGTTAACATGCCTGCCTGTCACGCAGGAGATCGCGGGTTCGATTCCCGTCGGGACCGCCACGCGGGTGTAGTTTAGTGGTAAAACCACAGCCTTCCAAGCTGTTGTCGCGAGTTCGATTCTCGTCACCCGCTTTTAGTTTTTATGGGCCTATAGCTCAGCTGGTTAGAGCGCACGCCTGATAAGCGTGAGGTCGATGGTTCGAGTCCATTTAGGCCCATTTATTCAAAATCTTAATGGTTTTGGGGAAGTACTCAAGTGGCTGAAGAGGCGCCCCTGCTAAGGGTGTAGGTCGGGAAACCGGCGCGAGGGTTCAAATCCCTCCTTCTCCGTTTCATTTTTATCTGGCCCGTTGGTCAAGCGGTTAAGACACCGCCCTTTCACGGCGGTAACACGGGTTCGAATCCCGTACGGGTCATTAACTTTATATTGGAGGATTACCCAAGTCCGGCTGAAGGGAACGGTCTTGAAAACCGTCAGGCGGGTAAAACCGTGCAAGGGTTCGAATCCCTTATCCTCCTTTTTTATATTATCGCGGGATGGAGCAGTCTGGTAGCTCGTCGGGCTCATAACCCGAAGGTCGTAGGTTCAAATCCTGCTCCCGCAATTAAAAACTAAAAACATTGGTTCCGTGGTGTAGGGGTTAACATGCCTGCCTGTCACGCAGGAGATCGCGGGTTCGATTCCCGTCGGAACCGTTTGGCTCGGTAGCTCAGTTGGTAGAGCAATGGATTGAAGCTCCATGTGTCGGCAGTTCGATTCTGTCCCGCGCCATACTGCGGGTGTAGTTTAGTGGTAAAACCACAGCCTTCCAAGCTGTTGTCGCGAGTTCGATTCTCGTCACCCGCTTTAGTTTTTATGGGCCTATAGCTCAGCTGGTTAGAGCGCACGCCTGATAAGCGTGAGGTCGATGGTTCGAGTCCATTTAGGCCCATTATTTTCATATTTTTACCTGGCCCGTTGGTCAAGCGGTTAAGACACCGCCCTTTCACGGCGGTAACACGGGTTCGAATCCCGTACGGGTCATCGGAGATACTTCAAGTAAGTATCTTTTTTTTGCTCTTTGACAAGTAGTGTTGGCGAGTTCAAATTGATAGAATTTCATCGAGAATCAATCGAAGTAGAAATACGCTTCGATTGATTCTTTTTGTTTTGGATCGATCTGGGATAACCTAGCCTTAGATCAAGTAAATACGGTCACAAAAATGGCAGGAATGACGGTATCTATGAGTCATTGGTTTGTTGGCCTTAATATTATTGTGTGTTCCTTCCAATTTCCCGTAACTATAAGATGTTTGGAAGGAATTTATGATCCCATTTCTATATTTAGTCGCTTTCATTTTACATTTCATACAACCAACTGTTGGTTGATTATCTAACCCTAGATGAATCAATGAAGAAACAATCGAAAAAAGAACGAATGGAAATAAATGATTTTAAGAAAAGAATTGATATGCTTGCTATGAATCTGTCTTTGAAAGAAAATGATCGCTTTTATAGCGGACTAGAAATGATTTTTACACTGTATGAAAAAATGATCCAAAATGATCAAGATACCTTTTTCATTGATAAGGAACGAAAGGCACACATTATTGAATCATTAAAATACTCGAAACAGATTTTCGAGACCAAGAAACCCATGAAGATGCAAGAATTATTACTAAACTTGAGAAGTGATGACCCCACAGACTTTCTAATTTTTCCGGCTACTTTTTCTGTGTTTGAAGAGGAACTATCTTATCATCTATATAGCAAAAGAAATAATCGATTCTTCGATTGATTTTCTTCAGGAATAAACAATAGAAATTCAGAAAGAAATCAATCACCGCAACAGAATTGAAAAATTTAATTACTCTAATCGAATAAGTAAATAATGGATTCCCTTACCTTGGTATAATACCAGTAGGCAAGCTGCACACACACTGGGAACTGCTTCGGATGAAGTTGCTATTTGTTCCTCACGAGAAAATCAATTTTTTTCTATGCTTTCTCAAGTCAAACATCAGGCAAAAGTAACAAGTAAAGATCTAACCAGAAAGCCAGCAATAAATGAACTAAAAAGGCAATAGAAAAAGAGCCAATTAAATACGTTCAATAACTGATTTTACGAACTAAAACACACGAACTCCTTCTAGTGTATTTATTCTAAAAAAGTCGTTTCCTTATCATTTTTATAACTTTCTCTTTTTTCTAAAAAGTAACAAAAAAACGAGCGTAAAATCTGTTTATCTGCTATACTTGACTCGTTGCAAGTTCCCGAGAGGATCCGTACGAACGGAGATGCCTTGTAACCGAATTTAACTAGGGGGAATCATAATTATGGTAGAAAGACATTTATTTACATCAGAATCTGTTTCAGAAGGACATCCGGATAAGGTCGCTGATCAAATCAGTGATGCGATTTTAGATGCGATCCTAGAACAAGACCCAAATGCAAGAGTAGCTTGTGAGACGTCTGTAACGACGGGGCTAGTTTTAGTATTTGGCGAAATCTCTACAACAGCATATGTGGATATCCAAAAAGTGGTACGTGAGACAGTCAAAGAGATTGGTTATACTCGTGCAAAGTTCGGCTTTGATGGTGACACTGTAGCAGTATTGGCAGCAATTGACGAGCAGTCACCAGATATCGCTCAAGGGGTGGATGAAGCACTTGAGATCCGTGACGAAAAAGAAAGAGATTTATTAGATGAAATCGGCGCTGGTGACCAAGGATTGATGTTTGGTTTTGCAGTGGACGAAACACCAGAATTGATGCCATTACCAATTGCCTTAAGTCATCGCTTAGTACGACGTTTAGCTGAATTGCGTAAATCAAAAGAATTAACATATTTGCGCCCAGATGCAAAATCACAAGTCACTGTAGAATATAATGACCAAGGACAACCAGAAAGAGTTGATACGATCGTTATTTCGACACAACATGATGATGCAGTTGATAATGCAACAATCCGCCAAGATGTCATTGAAAAAGTGATCAAAGAAGTTATTCCAGCAGAACTACTGGACGAACAAACAAAATATTATATTAACCCTACTGGACGTTTTGTGATCGGCGGACCTCAAGGAGATGCTGGATTGACAGGACGAAAAATCATTGTTGATACGTATGGTGGATATGCCCGTCATGGCGGCGGTGCTTTCTCTGGGAAGGATGCAACGAAAGTTGACCGTTCAGCAAGTTATGCGGCACGTTACATTGCGAAAAATATCGTAGCAGCAGGACTTGCTCGTAAAGTAGAAGTCCAATTGGCTTATGCAATCGGTGTCGCTCAACCTGTTTCGATCTCAATCAATACCTTTGGAACGGCAGAAGTGCCAGAAGAAGCGTTGATTGCTGCGGTAAGAGAAGACTTTGACTTACGTCCTGCGGGAATCATCGAAATGCTTGATTTGCGTCGTCCAATCTATAAACAAACAGCTGCATATGGTCATTTTGGACGTACAGATGTTGACTTGCCATGGGAAAAAACAGATAAAGTAGATGTATTAAAAGCTAGTTTAGCTAAATAATTTATGTTTGAATTGAATGTGTTCGCTGCGTGTGACGCACATCAAATGTAGACCAGTAAGCCGGGATATTCGAAAGTAGCTTATGCTACTTTTAGAGTATTTTGGCTTTTTTAGCAGAGTCGAAGTTTATTAGGCAGATGGTGCCATTTAAATAACGGAAGTTACGATAAGGAGTGGGCTTGAGAATGGAAAGAAAAACAAACGTGAAAGTCGTAACGATCTGCGTGTTCATCGCTACATTTATGACGGCGATTGAGGGGACAATCGTTACGACTGCAATGCCAACGATCGTTGGATCACTGCACGGCATGGAAATGATGAACTGGGTGTTTTCGATTTATTTATTGACGAATGCCATGTTGACACCCATCTATGGAAAGCTTGCAGATAAAGTTGGAAGAAAACCAATTTTTATTTTTGGTACGCTATTATTTATTATCGGTTCACTTTTTTGTGGGCTTTCTCAATCTATGCTTGTCTTGATTATTTCGCGGGCAATTCAAGGGATGGGTGCAGGAGCAATGATGCCAGTCGCATTGACGATCATTGGCGATTTGTACACGATTGAAAAACGAGCAAAAGTGTTAGGGTTGAATAGTTCAGCTTGGGGAATCGCTAGTGTGTTTGGTCCATTAGCTGGTGGGTTTATTGTGGAAGCATTGAGTTGGCACTGGATATTCTTTATCAATGTGCCGATCGGGTTATTACTGATGTTACTGATTTGGCTCTATCTCAATGAACCAAAAACAACTCGTGAAGCGAAACCGATGGATCTTAAAGGTAGTTTTAGTTTGATGTTTACGTTGGTTTTACTGTTACTAGGTTTTCAATTACTAGGTGATCAAGGGCTGACACCATTTGTGTTGGCATTATTGATAGGGAGTGTTTTATTCTTTTTCTTATTCTTGTTCGTCGAAAAACGAGCAGAAGATCCTGTCATCATGCTTCACCTATTTAAAAACCCGCTTTTTGTCGTTGTGAATGCGGCAGCAGCTTTAGCAAGTGGCTTTTTAATGGGGATCGATGTCTATATCCCAATGTGGATGCAAGGAGTTTTAGGACTTAATGCGGCAATTGGTGGATTAGTTTTGGCACCACTTTCTCTTGTTTGGATGGTTGGTTCGTTCTTAGCAAGTAAGTGGATGACCCAGATGACCACCTATCGAGTGTTACGTATCGGGTTGTTCATTACCATTATCGGTGGTGCAGGACTTTGGTTGATGCTATTTCAAAGTAATTTTTTATGGTTCTTCCTGATTTCAACGATCATCGGTGTCGGCTTAGGGATTACAATGACAACATCGACTGTCAGCGCACAAAACAGTGTACCTTCAGAACAAATGGGTGTTGCCACTTCGTTTAATACGTTAGTTCGCACCATTGGGCAAACAGTGATGGTCGCAGTTTTTGGATTATTGATCAACCGGATCACGCAAGCCGAACTTGCTGCCAAACAATTGACAGACGATCCGGATATCATGAACAAATTAGTCAATCCACAAACAGCAAAAATGATTGATGCAGAAATATTAACACCATTACGAGAAATTTTGTATCATGGGTTACACCAAGTCTATCTGGTAGGCTTATTATTAGTCATCATTGCGCTAGGGCTAACATTTTTAATTCGTCAAAAAAATGCTACAATAAAAGAATACAAGTAAATTTACAGATTGTTATCAGAAAAATGATCTGAATAAAGTAAAGAAGGCGAAAAACATATGGCATTTATTCAAGCAAATGTTTATTCAAACGTATTAGAAATGGAAGTCAATCTAAATGTGATCTTACCTCAGACAACCAAAAAAGTGATTGGGACAAGTACGTCGGCAAATATGACGGATGTTCCAGTGCTTTACCTGTTACATGGTATGGGAGGTAATCATAGTGTTTGGCAACGACGGACTTCCATTGAAAGGTATGCGGCGGATTACGGGTTAGCCGTCATCATGCCATCAACGGATTTAGGTTGGTACACAGACACAACGTATGATATGAAGTACTGGACGTTTATCTCAGAAGAATTACCAGAAATCTGTCACGAATTATTCCCACAACTGACAACGAAACGAGAAAAAACGTATGCAGCCGGTCTTTCAATGGGTGGATATGGTGCGTTGAAATTAGGGTTAGCAAAGCCCGAACGTTTCTCAGCTATTATTTCTCTCTCAGGTGCGGTGTCGGTTGGTAATCGAATGGATGACTTATTGATGATCCGTCAAGCCAAGTTCTGGGAAGGGATTTTTGGTCCACTAGATAGCATTCAAGGTTCAGTAAATGATCCAGCTTACCTTGTTGAAACCTTAGCAAAAAGTGACAAAGAACCACCACGTATGTATCTTGCTTGTGGTGAATCCGATTTTCTCTATCAAGCCAACCAAGAAATGGCAGAAATTTTAAAAGAAAACAACATCGATGTGACATTTGAACATGGTCCTGGAGAACATGATTGGATTTTTTGGGATCAATGGATCCAACGAGCTCTCGCTTGGTTGTTCAATAAAAGGAGCTGACAACTTATGGAAGAAACAAAGTATTGCAAAGACTCGATGGTTATCCAAACACATCGGATCTTTCCCTTTGATTTGAATCCATTTGGGTATCTTTTTGGAGGGAAACTAATGACAATGATCGATGATGCAGCATCGATTTCGGTCACCCGTCATTGTCGCAGAGGAGCAGTCACTGCTTCTTTAGATAGTTTAAATTTTTTGAAGCCTCTGCATGAAAATCATTCCGTTTGCGTGGAATCTTATGTGTCAGGTGCCCATAAGAAATCAATGGAGGTTTTTGTGAAAATCATCGGTGAAAACTTAACGACAGGTGAACGCTATTTGGCTGCTACTTGCTTTACGACATTCGTTGCGGTTCCTTCACATATGAACCTTGAAAAAGAATTTACGGTGCCACATGTCATTCCTGAATCAGCAGAAGAACAATTAGTCTGCAAGGGATATGATGAAAGACGTACTACGAGACAGCAGGAGAGGACAGCCTATAAAGAATTTGCCGCTAATTTATCTTTAGATCTTCCTTGGACAAGAGAACGAGAATAAGTCTACTTATGAATGGTAGAAGAAATGTAGAAGTGATCGATCAAGATCACTTCTTTTTTATTGTGGCGAGCAAGATAAGTGCTAAACGGATTGGAAATAAGCATAATAAAGAAGAATTCTATAACGTACCTTTTATAGTGAGAGGAAGATAAACTCAAGAAGAAAGAAGGTGTATTTAAAAACAGATACTTTAAAGTTTCTTTCTATTATAAAAGTAGTTCCAGCGTTAAAAAATTACAGGTTGATTTCTTTTTTCAAACATGGTAAATTGTTAGTCGGTCTATTTTTACGAATTATAAAATAGGACGATTTATTATAAAAAAAGAGAGGTGTAAGTCACAAATATGAAGCTTATTTTAAAACATGCAAAAAACTATCGATTAGCTGTTTTTGTTTCTTTGCTTTCTGTCGCACTTATGGTGACAGCTACGCTTTGGCAACCTAAGTTGTTGCAACAAGTATTAGAAGCAATCATCACGGAAGACAGCGATGAAATGCGTACGATTGGCATTTCTTTGATTAGTTTAGCACTCCTAGGTTTAGCAGCTGGAGTCACGAACACGATATTTTCTGCTAAAGTCGCACAGGGTGTCAGTGCAGATATCCGGGAGGAAGCATTTCGCAAGATCCAGACCTTCTCATTTGGTAATATTGAACAGTTTTCTGCTGGAAATTTAGTGGTGCGCTTAACGAACGATATTACGCAGATCCAAAACTTAGTTATGATTTCTTTGCAATCTTTGTTCCGTATCCCGTTTCTGTTTATTGGTGCATTTATTCTTGCGATGGCAACAATGCCTCAGTTGTGGTGGATCATCGTTCTTTTGATCGTTACTGTATTCTTGATCACAGCGCTGTCCTTTACACGTATGGGCAAGCACTTTATGATCATCCAAAAACTGATCGATAAAGTTAATAGTATCGCAAAAGAAAATCTAATGGGGATTCGAGTAGTCAAATCGTTTGTCCAAGAAGAAAATCAGTTGAATGAATTTAGTAAAGTCAGTGAAGATTTAACGAAGCACAATATCATTGTTGGAACATTATTTTCAGTCATGATCCCCTCATTTATGTTAGCTGCGAACTTAGCTGTGGTGGGAGCAATCTTCTTCGTCAGTGATCTTGCAAAAGATGATCCAACTCTGATTGGTGGTATTGCTTCATTTATGAACTATTTGATGCAGATCATGATGGCGATCATCATCGGCGGTATGATGATGATGATGACCTCAAGAGCCGCTGTTTCCTTGAAACGGATCAAAGAGATCTTAGATACTGAACCAGATTTAACTTATCTAGATGTACCTGAACAAGAATTGACTGGTTCTGTTCGTTTTGAAAACGTGTCTTTCCGTTATCCTGGTGATGATGCAGACACACTCAAAAATATCACTTTTTCGATCGAGCCTGGTGAAATGATTGGTATTGTTGGGGCAACCGGAGCAGGAAAGTCAACTTTAGCACAATTGATTCCACGCTTGTTCGATCCAACGGAAGGGAAAGTAGAAGTTGGTGGTGTTGATCTACAACAAGTGAATGAACACAGTTTAAGAAAAACCGTCTCGTTTGTGTTACAAAAAGCGATTCTTTTTTCAGGCACGATTGCCCAGAATCTACGTCAAGGGAACAAGAATGCAACAGAAAAGGATATGGAAAATGCTTCTTCTATCGCTCAAGCCAAAGAATTTATCGAGAAATTAGCTGATCGTTATGAAGCACCAGTCGAAGAACGTAGTAGTAACTTTTCTGGTGGACAAAAACAACGTTTATCTATCACACGTGGTGTGATCGGTCAGCCAAAAATCCTGATTCTAGATGACAGTACCAGTGCATTAGATGCTCGTTCAGAAAGACTGGTTCGCGAAGCCCTTGATCGTGAGTTAAAAGACACGACAACGATCGTTATCGCTCAAAAGATTGCTTCTGTTGTCAAAGCAGACCGCATCTTGGTACTAGATGAAGGGAAACTAGTGGGTGAAGGAACGCATGAAGAACTCGTTGCAAACAATCAGGTATATCAAGAGATTTTTGAAACTCAAAAAGGAACGGAGGAGTAGCCATGACTGATTTGATTAAAGCAAGTAAGTTTTTCTATCATTATTTAAAGCGGTACAAGGTTTCCTTCTTCTTTATCTTTATTACTGTGATTGCAGCAACTTACTTACAAGTAAAAGCACCTCAATATATCGGGGAAGCTTTCCAAGAATTAGCAAATTATATTACTGCTTTGATGCAAGGTGTCGATGATAAAAGCAATTTCCTTTCGATTATTTGGAAGCTTTTGATGTTTTATGTTTTAGCCAGTGCGGCAAATTTTATTTACAGTATTTTATTTACACAAGTGGTTGGAAAATCAACGAACCGGATGCGTATTGGATTATTCAATAAATTAGAAAAATTAACGATCCGCTTTTTTGATTCCCATCAAGATGGGGAGATTCTTAGTCGCTTCACTAGTGATTTGGATAATATCCAAAATAGTTTGAACCAGGCACTTCTTCAAGTGATCACGAATGCGGTTCTATTAGTTGGTATCTTGATCATGATGTTCCGCCAAAATGTCCAACTTGCTTGGGCGACGATTGCTTCTACACCGGTCGCGATTTTGATTGCTGTCCTAGTCATTCAAAAAGCCCGCAAATATGTCGACATCCAACAAGATGAAGTCGGTAAATTGAATGGTTATATGGATGAAAAGATCAGTGGTCAACGCGTGATCATCACGAATGGTCTGCAAGAAGAAACAATCGAAGGCTTCTTAGCTCATAATCAAACTGTTCGTGAAGCAACATTTAAAGGACAAGCATACTCAGGGTTGCTTTTCCCAATGATGCAAGGCATGTCTTTAGTTAATACCGCGATCGTGATTTTCTTTGGTGGATGGTTAGCGTTGAATGGTGATTTGGAACGTTCAGTAGCGCTAGGATTAGTAGTTACTTTCGTCCAATATTCTCAACAATATTATCAACCATTGATGCAAATTTCTTCTGGCTACAGTATGATCCAGTTAGCGATCACTGGAGCGCGAAGACTGAATGAAATGTTTGCTGAAAAAGATGAAGTGAAACCACAAAACGGCAAACCGTTTGCAGGGATCGAAAAGGGCTTATCGTTGACGAATGTTGATTTTGGCTATAGTCCAGAGAAATTAGTCTTAAATGATGTTTCTATTGATGTGAATAAAGGCGAGATGGTTGCTTTAGTAGGCCCAACTGGTTCAGGTAAGACAACGATCATGAACTTGTTGAATCGCTTCTATGATGTGAACGGTGGCTCTGTGAGCATTGACGGAACAGATATCCGCGAGTATGATTTAGACGAATTGCGTCGACATGTCGGCATTGTTCTACAAGAATCCGTTCTATTTTCTGGCACGATCCGAGACAATATTGTCTTTGGTAAACCAGATGCAACGGATGAAGAAGTAGTTAGCGCAGCGAAACAAGCAAATATCCATGACTTTATCCAGACGCTCGAACATGGCTATGATACCCACGTCTCTGAGGAAAATAATTTGTTCAGTACGGGGCAAAAGCAATTGATCAGTATCGCGCGAACAATCATCACGAATCCAGACCTATTGATTTTAGATGAAGCAACAAGTAACGTGGATACAGTAACTGAAGCAAGAATCCAAAAAGCAATGGATGAAGCGATCAAAGGTCGGACAAGTTTCGTGATCGCCCATCGCTTGAAGACGATCCTGAACGCTGATCGCATCGTTGTTTTACGTGATGGCAAAGTGATCGAAGAAGGAAACCATCATCAATTATTAGCAGAAGATGGTTTCTATGCAGAGTTGTATCATAATCAGTTTGTTTTTGAATAATAAGGCGACGCAACCTTTTTATATCAATGGTTGCGTTGTTATTTTAGCTTCTATATTTGAGGCGGGGGGCATAAAAGGGGCAAATCAAATCAAAATACTATCAAGCTTGTCTATCAAATCATCCTGCATGTTTTTCGTGGTATGAGTGTAGATCCTAAGCGTCGTTTTAGAATCTTCGTGTCCGACCCTATCCATAATCGCTTTTAACGGCACTCCTAATTCTGTCAGAAGTGATATATGCGAGTGTCTGAGAACATGGGATGAGACTTTCTTATCCAATCCAGTAGTTTTAGCAGAAGAGCGTAAAGAAGCATTATAAGCTTGTACTGAAATAGGGTTATTTTCTGATGTTGTGAAAATGTATTTGTTTTCCTTTCCAAATAGAATACTATTTTCAAATATAAGGCTGTCTATGATTTCAATAGCCGCTTGAGGTAAATCAACTTTCCGATAGGATCCCATTGTTTTTGTTGTTGTTTTTACTTTATTTTCGTAGTCGTATGTTCCAGAGATTACGATGCTTTCTCCATCGTAATCCGATTCAGTCAAAGCAATCATTTCGCCATATCTGATACCTGATAGAAACAAGAACTTCGTGATTAGCGAGTATCTAATTTGCTGGAAGAGGCTTCGTTGGGCGTCTACTAGAAGCAGGACTTCTTCTTTAGTAAGAAATTTTTCCTTTTCATTTTTTATATCTTCTTGAGTTTTGGGCTTTCGAGAAAGTTTGACGTTGGTAACTGGATTGTAGTCCAAGCCATAACGAATATTTGCAAATTTAAAAATCATCCCAGTGAATGTCTTAAGATGAATAACGTAATTGTAGGATAGGTCTCGCTCAAAATAGCAAGTGTCCAACATATCCTGAATCATGTTCCTAGTAACATTTTTTACTAAAGCATCATCAGGAATGAACTCCGAAATGAGATTAACGTATCCTTGACTTGTTTTATAGGAGCTACTTTTTACTGTAGGCTTGTATTTCTCGTCCCATTTAGCCTTGAGTTCACCGAATGTTGTGGGACAGACTTCTTTCAATTCAAGCTTATCGTTTATTTTTTTTATTAGAAGCAAGTTCGCTTGATTCCAAGCTTGGCGAGAATTACTAGTTAAGGTGACAGTAACCTTTCTCTTTTTCTCGGTTAAAGGATCAATGTATCGTTCAATATATTTATATTTTTTATGTCCTACATGCTCAACCCACACTTTTGTCAGCTCCTTTCATTTGGTATAATAAGTAGCCTAAGTTTATTTTGTTTACGCACGCTCTCGCTTTGGTCGGTGGGGCGTGGTTTTTTTTATTTTGTTTCGAAAGTTGTATTACAATTAGTACAAAGCCATTCGTTTTTCCCTTTTTTACCAGCAAAACCTGCCAACGTACCAATTCCACCAGTTAATGCGGCGCCTCCAACTGCTTTACCAACTGAAAATCCTTTTTTATTATTTTGCATAAACTGAGCATCTCGAGAGTGGCATTTAGGACACTTTATAATCTTCTTCGCGTCTCCCGAAGCATAATAGTGCATTTCCTTTCTTGCTTTGGCCCTTTCAGCATCTTCTTTGGATTTCATTTTATCTAAGGATTCTTTTGATCTGGTCACTTGATATAAAGCATAACTAGGACCTAATAAAAGCATCAAAGAGACAGATGAGATTCCGTCTACTGAAATTAATATAATAAACATAAGTAACATAAATGATCCGGAGATTATCCATGTTCTTTTGTGCTTTTTAACTTCGTTTTCCGACATATATACCCTCCTAATATACTTAATTATTTTGAATCCCCTTAGCTCAATTTAACCACCTCCTCAAATATATAATCATTATTTTTAAACAAAATATATAATTAAGCAAATGTTATACGAAATAGAAATAATTAAAGCGCTTAAAATTATACGTTGAAAAAATGCGAGCGTATGTTCTCTACTGGCTAAAAAATAAATAACTCAATTGTTCCTCATTTATATGTTGAGTCATAAATTTTTTTACAATCGTTTCGTATCTGATATCCAAATCGTAGCTTTCTAGAAAGTTAATGGTATTGAACGCTTCTGGTGAAAAATCGGGGTCATGTAAACGGGTTTCGATCATTTGCTGTATCATGAATTCTTCTGCCTCTTGCTCCATTTTTGATCTTAAAGAAAAGGTTAAATTATATAATTCGTAATTCTTCATATGTTTAGCCGCGTGTCCTAGTTCGTGCAAGAGAGTAACTTTTTCTTTTCTTTCCGATAACGATGAATCAAGGATTATGGTGTTGATGGCCGCAAGGTAATGACCATCAGCATCCATTTTATCTGCTTTTTCCACATAAACTACAGAAACATTTAACTGTGAAATAATATCATTTATCTTCGAATCCATTTATCACACCTACTTAGCATCATTCTTGTTTTCAATATATGCTTCGATAATTCCGGTTAAAATTCGCCTATCATTATCAGTAAGTGGTTTTCCATCGCTACTCATTACAGAAGCCAAAGCTTCTTCAACAGTGAACTGTTTAGGTGTGTCGGCATTGTATTCTGGGTTGTCTGATCTACCCAAGAGATAGTCAGTTGATACACCGAAGTAGTCTGCAACTTTTTGTAATTTATCAGATGCAGGAGCGCTATTTTTCCATCTATATAACGAATTTTTTCCAAAACCTAACTTCATTTCAAGTTCTAAAATAGAAATTTTTTGTTTATCAGCCAATTTTTTTACTCTATCAAACGTTGTCATATCAGCACCTCATACGATAGCACAAATCCAATTGTATAATTATATAGAAAATAGTTGACTTCTATCTTTAAGTGTAATACAATTCATTCATAAGCTAATTATTTAGCTAACGCAAAACTAAAGAGAACCAATGAAAATCATAAATTTCGAGGTCGGGAAACTTAGAAAGGTTGATTTATGGCTTTTTGTAGTCTTATTTAGCTATATCTATATTCTACATAAATATATAGATATATGTCAATGGTTATCTATTAAATTAGCGAAATAATTAGCTTAATTTTTTTGTTCAGGGGGGTGTTAGTGTGAGTGAAACTTTGGATTTGAAGATTCGGGCTGAGTTGCGTAAAAGAAAAATGACTTTTGGTCAACTAGCTGAAATTATTGGAATTTCTCGTCCGTATTTGTCAGACATTATCAATGGGAAGCGGGATGGAGAAAAAGCAAAAGAGCACGTGAATACAATCAAAGCTATTCTGAATATTACTTAGTTGAAGGGAGGAAGGCTAATGTCAGAAGAACTAAGCAAAGCTGAGTTTAAGAAAGAATTCAAATACTCAGAATCAACCTATCAGCGTCGGATGAAAGAATTTAAAAGCTCGCCTTTCAGCGCAGGATACAAGGCTGTTACAGGTAAAGAAATTATCATTGATGCAGATCTATTCCGGGAGTTTAGAAGGTGGAAAGCCGACAATAACTTTCGAGTTAGAACGAGAATGGAGGAAACAGCATGAATCAATTAGAAAGAACAATTAATAGTAGAGAAGTAGCAGTGATGGTAGGACGTGAACACAAGGAATTATTACGAGACGCTAGAAAAATAAAGGACCATTTGGCTGAGAGCAAAATTGCGCTGAGTGAATACTTCATTGATTCAACTTATAAAGATTCGACTGGCAGGGAACTACCCTGTATTGATTTCACTAAAAAAGGGTGTGAGTTGTACAGCACTCGAATGACAGGAGCAAAAGGCACTCAATTCGCAGTGGCGTATATTGAACGATTCAACGAAATGGAAAACCATATCAGACAGCAACCACAGATTCCTGATACACCACGAGGGCTTGCCTTATTAGCTTTAGCTGCAAACGAAGAAGCGAACCAACGGCTAGATGGAATTGATGAGCGACTAGTAGATATCGAAGAAAATAAACTGATCACTACTGAAGATAAAGGAACAATCGATCGGACCGTTCGAAAGAAGGTTTATCAAATCTGCAAGGAACAACATCTGGGACAAAATGCCAAAGGTATGTTGTATCAAGATTTAGGATCGAGCATCAAACAGCTTTTCAAGGTTCCGAATCGTGGGCGAATTAAAGATAAGGATTTTCGAAAAGCATTAAACTTTATCAATAGCTGGGAACCGTCTTCGGTGACAAAAGAACGTATCAATCAGATTCAAACAGAATTGGAAATGTAGGAGGAAGTTAAATGAAAATCAATAAAAAGTTAGAGCAAAAATGGCAAGAATGGGAAACGATGATGGAAGGCGCTCAAATATTTCTAAATGCTGCGAGAGATATAGGATCAACTGTCATAAACGAAAATGATACAGCCGCTTGTCTGTCTAGTGAAAAAATCCAATTAACCATAGAGCAATTGAAAGATGCAAAGGAATTAGTTGAAAAGCTAGAGTTTGCAGAAGAAATAGTAAAAACGCTCCCTACTATTAGAGGTAGTAAGGAGCATCATGAATTGAATGTTGAAAAAGTAACAGATTCTGATGAACAGTCATCTATTTTTCAGGAATGACTTTTGAAAGGCCGCCAATTTCAAAAAAAGAATACATCGCTCTGTACGAAGATTATGTTAGGCGAGCGAGATTCTAGTAGTTACGGGATTCAAGTTCACTCATAAAACCATCGTTTATGAAAATCTTATCAAATTGTGCAATTGAAAGTCGTACATTTTGTAGCTCTGATGTCGTAGATAGAATTGCGAATTTTCGACACTGAATACGGAGATATAGGAGGTAATTTAATGGCATACACAGTACAACAAGAACACCAAATTCTCAATCTTATAAGGCTACGTAGAAAAGAATTACAGGATGATCGTGCAGCACTCAGAAAAGCCGATGAGCTTTCAGATAGACAAGCAGAGCTGATTGCGATGGAGCTTGAAGATTTACGCATGTTAGAAATTAAAAATAGGGAGATAAGACTATGAAAAAGACAGACACGCTTTTTATCGGAGTCATCTTAGGTTTACTCGTACTAGTAGCACACTACAGTGTAGTGGGAGGAAGTATTTTCGCAAGTTTAATGGTTTTGATAAACCTATTAGATTCGAAAGGAAGGAGAACATATGAATCGAAAAGAAGCTTTGAAGAAAGGAAAAATGATTGCTGATAGATGGTGGTATGACAATAAGTCAACTATTTTAAGCAAACAGCTAATCAATAAACAAAAAGCATGGATACAAATAAAAAAGTGACTCCGCCGGCAAGCAATGAGTCACATACAAAACATATCTAAGGAGATTTTAGCATATGAAGAATGAACTTTCCACTTTAGATGAATATTTAACTAATCCTGATTGGGGAAAAATGAATATTAAAGAAACAAATAACCGAAAAATTAGACGAAATCTTTTGACGGATGAAGAACTAGCATGTGATCAAGATGATCTGGGGAATTTTGTGAGTCTTTGGGATCATATCTATCTTATCCATCTATCAAAACATTCAAATAAACCTGAATATATTTACGTCATCGAAGACGGCTTGATTGATGCGCTTGAAGAGTACGAGAGGGGAAATTTGATCGATATCTCATACTACGGGCAAGGGAAAAAATACATTGCTGAAATGGAGGAAGAATTCGATGAGTGAAGGAACGCAACGCACCGATAACAAATTATTCAATAGCCTATACAAGATAACCGTCAATGATGTGGTCGAAAAAAGAAATAAACTGACTTATCTATCTTGGGCATGGGCGTGGGCAGAAGTCAGTAAGATCTGCGAAGAGGTAGACTACGAAATCTATCGTGATCCAGAAACAAATCGCCCTTATCTTTTTGATGAGAAAACAGGGTACATGGTCTTTACCAGTATCACAGTCAATGGAGTAAAGCGTGATATGTGGCTGCCAGTGATGGACGGAGCAAACAAGGCAATGAAAGATGAGCCGTACACCTATGAAGTTAATGACTATCAATGGAATAACGAAACGAAGAAAAAAGAAATTGTTGGAAAAGTTAAAAAGAGAGTTGAAGCGGCAACTATGTTCGATATCAACAAGACAATCATGCGTTGTCTAGTAAAAAACCTCGCAATGTTCGGTCTTGGTTTATATATCTTTGCCGGTGAAGATATGCCAGAGGATGTTTCAATGCTAGAAACTGCGAGTCAGCGAAGTAAAAAACTATTTTTGGATGCTTTACAGCTTATTGCTAATAAGTATGAAAAAACAATTGATGAAGCAATTGTTGCGTTGACTGATGCGGCTTCTATTACAGCGGATGATAGCAAATGGACTAAACGTGATCTAGGTGTTCTGAAACGAGGTGTTAACTGGTTAGAAGACCAATACAAAGAAGAAGTAAAAGAGAAGTGATATGAGTGTTTAAACCATTATTAGACTCTTATTCTGCGGTACTAAAGAAATTTAAAGGTAACGACATTGGTGCAACGATCAACGAAGAAGTAAACATCGAACGTCTTAAAACGATGTACGAAGGCTATGAAGGTGATCGGATCATTGAAATTCGCTTTATTGATCCACGTCGCTTCACAGCCCAGCAAAGAAATTTCATCTATGCGCTCATAGGGGATATATTCATCGATACAGGCACACCAACGGACTTCTGGAAGGAATTCTTCTACTTTCGTTTTGAAGGTGTCACAGGGCGAAAAATAAGCCTCAAGGACGAATCGGATACAACTGTAAGTGACGTAAACATCCTAGCAAATATCATCTTAGATTTTATCTTTGAGCATCATATTCCATTCAAAGAAGGTTATGAGATTTTACCAGCGAATCAAGAATACTACTTGTACAAGTGTATTACGAAAAGAGTCTGTTGTATCTGTGGAAGAACAGGAGCTGACATTGATCATTTTGATAAAGCATTGGGTAGACGAAAACGTAAGAAAATTGATCATTCAGAATACACTTACGCAGGACTTTGCAGAATCCATCACACGGAAAAACATCAATTAGGTGTAACTAATTTTAAAAATAAGTATCAAATAAAAGGGATTAAGTTGAATCAAGAGACAATCAAAAAACTTAATATAGGTGGTTAAAGTGAGCAGACGTTACGATATTGAATCTCATTTGGAAGAATTAAACAAAACCGAAAGACGGTTGCATGAAGAGATAAATACGATAGAGAGTGAAATAGATTCTTTAGAAGAAGAATTAGAAAATTTAGAGTCAGATTATTGGGACATCCAAAAAGAAATCGATGCTCTTAAATTTGAATTAAATAACTTATCAGATGAAGAAGATGATGAAGAATATATAGCTGAAAAGTGGTTAAACCAGGAAGGAAGTTTGTTTGATAATTTTGATTTAATCGAGGGAAATAATGATGATTAGTTTAAAAACAGCAGCATTTGAACGAGCATGGCGCACTAAGTATAACAAAATGAGTCCGAGAGACAGATTGTTCTTAGAAATCATGACATTTGCTTTCATCGGTACACAAGCTGAACAAAGCGATATTAGTGTTGAAAAAATTAAGACCAATAGATTAGTAAACGGAATTACAGAAACTTGTTACCAGTACACGATTACTGTCGTGGATGAGGAGGAATAATTTTGGCAGAACATCGAAGTTATTACGCTATCATTCCAGCCAACGTAAGATACGACAAAAGACTTAAACCAAATACTAAGTTGTTATACGGAGAAATAACTGCCTTATGTAATGAAAAAGGCTTTTGCTGGGCAGGAAATGAGTACTTTGCAGATTTGTATTGTGTGAATAAAGAGACTATATCTCGATGGATAAGTGATTTGATTAAGTTTGGATATTTAAATCGGGAAATAATTTATAAAGAGGGTACCAATCAAATAATCAATAGGTACCTACGAATTAATCAATACCCTATTGACGAAAAACGCAATACCCCTATTGACGAAAAAGTCAAAGATAATAATACATCTATTAATAATACATTTAATAATACAAAAGAATATATAAGAGAGTTACCGCCTTCGAAAAAATCGAAGGCTAAGCCCATCCGTCATAAATACGGAGAGTATAAAAACGTTCTCTTGTCAGATGACCAAATGGAGAAACTCAAAACAGAATTCCCTAATGATTATCAAGAACGGATTGAACGGTTATCTGAGTATTGTGAATCAGCTGGTAAAACTTATAAAAACTACTTGGCCACTATTCGAAGCTGGGCGAGAAAAGAAAAAAACGAATCTAAAAAGAACCAAAAGACATTCCCTAACTCCCGATCAAAGCGTCATGTCACTCGAAAAGAGCCAGAGCCAAAATGGTTAGCGGACTATAACGAACAAGAAAGGCTCAGAAAAGAAAGAGAAGCACATCAATATGACGATGTTCCTTTTTAAACGTGAGGTGATATTTTGAAAGAATATAACTATCTCAAGCTGTTAAATAAACTCGGCGAGTGTAAACAAGGCGATGAACATAAATGTTTGCAGGCAGTTTATAGACAGCTAAAAGATTTGACCGAAGACCAAATAAAAAACGATCGTTCAAGTTGGAGTAAGCTGCGTGTTTACTATGCGCTATATGTAGACTCTACAAAACTAGAACATATTTTGGTAAAGGAAAAAAAGAAAAAAGAGGAGCTTTATGTACAAAAGATGAAATATTCTCTTTTGTCATTCGAAGAGTGTTACCGAGGTCTACAGAAATATTTGAGAGATCAGTCAAAAGGAGCGATTGTGTAGGTGGGACAGCCAAAACGATCAGGTGGGACACCTAAGCAAAGGTCAAGATTTTCTCTTGACGATGAAACCTTGGCACAACTTGCTTGGTTGTATGCGCAAGATACCAAAAAGACAAGTCATCGAATCTATCCATCGGATACGTTGAAGAAAATCATTAACGAAGCGTACACCGTGCGCAGGGCATTTAGAAATTAGTAAATGCGGACTTATTTTAGCAATGGCAATGCTTGTAGTAGCAGGAGTAGTCAAATTAGGCGTGCTACTTTGGCAAATGATTTTTTAGGAGAAAGAAAATGTTAGCAATGAAAATTGAAAACTATCGAATCACTGAAACGAGTGATTGTAAAAATATTGTTCTATCACGAGTCATTCTTGATGAAAAAGGGAATATCCAATATACCGAAAATGAGAAAGGTGAAAAAATAGAATCGACTTCCTTTATTGGGTACTATCAAACACTAACTATGTGTTTAAGAGCCATACAGCGTGACTACGTGCTGAGAGAAGGTCACGTGATAAAAAGTATTATCGAGTACAGAAAGGCGCTTGAGCGTATCGCCAGACAGTTTGAAGAGGTATGCACAATCGAAGGAGGATCGAATGAGTTTATCTAAGCAAGAAAAACGTTTATATCGAAAAAAGATGATGCAGATAATGAGAGGGCGATCCGTTGAGGATCTAACAGACGAAGAGCTTAAGAAGGTTCAGGTGATACGAGGCTTCATTGATTATGACACGATGGACGACTCACACCCTCTGCAAAAGATGAATTTTGAAACATTCACCTATGAAGATTATAAGAGATTACGAAAAACTGGTTACACTGTCAAAGCCATTAAAGAAGCACTTGGCGTTAGTGGTTCGGTTTGGGCCAAGTGGCGTGAACAAAATATTCCAGATAAAGAAAAAAATCAGTATATAAAAAGAAATCAAAAAAGGAAAAGAATCGCCGTATATCACGATGGAAAAATCTTAGTTCAGGGATTATGTGAAGATATTAGTCGGGAGCTAGGATTGAAGCCCAGCACGATATATACGTATGCGAAAAGGGAAACGACAGACGTTAAGAAACGAACATTCAAATACTTGGAGGAATAATAATGAAATTAACATCAAATTTTAAATTAATCGAATTAGGTACCCAAGAAAGAGAACCTAGCGTGACTCTATCAAAGTATGGCTTGAATTTTAGTAAGTCTGCAGCAGCATGCTTAAAATATCCCGAATATGCGTTACTTTACTTGAATGATAAAGAACGAATCATTGCGCTTGTACCCACCAATAAAGGAGAAAAAGGTGCTGTACGATTTTATCGACCTAATAACAAGACGACAAAGAATCCAACAATCAAGAGTGAACGTTTTATTGCAGTAATCGGCAAATTATGTAAATGGGATATTGAAAATAAATCATATTATTTAAAACCGCAATTTTTAGAAGGTGGAAAAGGGATCTATCTTGACTTGAACGATGCTGTGGAAAGAGAAAGACGCAGATTTGGGAGGTAGGAAAGAATGGTCGGATTAACAATATTTTGGTGTGTAATTGGTGGAATCCTATCATTGGTGGGTTTCTATTTTATCAATCATAAGAGTAAAAACCAAAGAGATTACACAGTACTAGGAATCGTTCTACTGGCTATTGGAATAATGGTGGCAGTTGGAGCGCAATTAAACATTTATATAAATGGCACGCAAGAAGATTTGGTAAGGTTTATGTTTTGGATGAAAGATTAGGAGGGCAGCAAATGAAAAAACTAATTATGCTCATTGTGACTATAGGAATGGTTTTTAGTTTATCGGCATGTCGTCAAGCTACGAAAGTGTCTCATAACGTAAGCCAAGAAGCAGATAACTTCAATGTAATTCGTCGTGTCGCTGTTATGAACACATTATCTAACACGGTAGAATTTGAGGTTATTGGAAGAATTTCGGTAAACACTAGTAATTCTGAAAAGCTTGAAATACTAGTCGAAACGGAAGAAGGAGTTTATAAAAAGCATTTAATCAACATGACGCAGTTCAACATGTACGTGATAGAAGATCTTGCAGGCGCTGAAGTGAACCAATACAAATATGAAGTCAACTATATGCCTGAGAGCATTGTACCTTTCACCATGACAGAAAATAAGTAGGAGGGACTATAAATGAATGCACCAAAAGAATTATATTCAGATGCATTAAGAGGTGCTCGAAATCAACTAAAGGGTGCAAAAAGAGCATATAAAATACAACCTACGCTCGAAAATGAACGCAGAGTAAAAGCAATTCGTCGTAGATGTTCCATTTATGGTGAGTTACAGAAAGAGGACAGCAAATGAGTGATTTGGCCGAATACTGGAGAGACGTAAAACCCTATCTTAAAGAACGTCGAAAACAGCATGTTAAAAGAATGGGGGATTCAGCTACAAAAAATATTAAAGCGCTGGGATTCGAGTTTACCCATTACCAAAGCAATCACCAATTTTCAATCAATACACATAAGGGGACCATTGACTACTGGGGAACAACAGGAACGTGGATTGAACGTAAAACGAAAAAACGTGGCAAAGGGTTACGCAGTTTAAGAAAGTATCTTGATTTGGAGGACGGCAAATGAAACGAATATCAATTAGTAAAGCCATTCGTCGATTAAGAAGCTATCTATATGCATGCGCTACTGGAGAAGAGCGAAAAGGCATAGAAAAAGCTATTACTATTTTTGAGAGTATGGAGGAAAACGAATGAAATCAATTAACGAGATATCTAAACAACCACGATTAAATAATATTGTGATTGGCAAAGATGGTCTTTCGTTCGTGTGGAGTGATGGGAAATGGAATTACGCAGTAATAGCGAGCAACGGCATGGGTTGGGATCATGTTTCTGTATCATGTCACAACAAACGGATTACTCCTTCTTAGGACGTGATGTGTAGAATTAAAGATATTTGCTTTGAACCAGATGAAGTTGTAGTGCAATTCCATCCTAAAAATAGCGAATATGTCAATATTAAAAACAATTGTCTGCATCTATGGAAACCGCAAAATGTTGAAATTCTAACACCACCGATAATTTTAGTTTAATGGAGGACAGCAAATGATACCAAAGTTTAGAGCATGGTTGAAAGATGAACAGGAAATGCAAGATGTTTTAGCATTTGATACAAGAGGGCATAGTTTCTTAGGGATTGAAGGGACACATGTTACCGTTGAAGGTTGGTGTGATGTTTTTGAAGTTGGTGAGCAAGTTGAACTCATGCAATCCACAGAACTGAAAGACAAGAACGGCGTAGAGATTTTTGATGGGGATATTGTAGCGGTCGAAAATCATCCCTTTCAAAGAAAAGAAGATAGTGGTGCAGGAATAGAAATCGAAGGCAATTATGTAGTTGGGTGGGATCAACACGACTTAACATGGTGTGCCGGAAGTTTATTATTAGCTAGGCTAAAGCCTTATGTAAAGGTCGTCGGAAATTTATTCCAGAATTCAGAGTTGTTGGAAGAAGTGAAGAAATGAGATTTTTAGACTTATTTGCAGGTATCGGCGGATTTCGATTAGGTATGGAATACGCTGGACATGAATGCGTAGGCTTCTGCGAGATCGATAAATTCGCAAGAGCTAGTTACAAAGCGATACATGATACAGAAGGAGAGGTGGAAATGCATGACATCACAACAGTATCAGATGAGTTTGTTCGAGGAATCGGAAGTGTCGATATTATCTGTGGAGGATTTCCGTGCCAAGCTTTCTCAATTGCAGGAAAGCGGAAAGGTTTCGAGGATACTAGAGGAACTCTCTTCTTTGAAATTGCAAGGTTCGCATCTATTCTCAGACCACGCTATCTATTCCTTGAGAACGTCAAAGGACTCCTCAATCACGAAAGAGGGGCTACGTTCGAGACGATCCTCAGAGCCTTGGATGAACTCGGGTATGATGTGGAATGGCAAGTGCTTAACTCTAAAGACTACGTTCCACAAAACAGGGAGCGAGTATTCATTATCGGACATCTTAGAGGAGAACGTGTCAGAAAAGTATTTCCTTTCGAGAGAGATGACCGATCGGCTAATCAAAAATATCGAATCAAAAAAATAGGAAATATACGTAAAAAAGGGTTATCGCAAAGCGGTGATGTTGTATCGATTAATGGTATTGCACCAACAATGTGCAGCACGACAACGCAAAAAGATCCCACGAAGATTGTAGTACCAGTATTAACGCCTGAGCGTTTAGAAAAAAGACAGAACGGTAGACGTTTCAAAAAAGATGGAGAAGAGATGCTTACTCTTACAGCTCAAGATCGACATGGGATTGCCATAGTGCAAAAGCCAAGAGGATATAACGATGGTGGGAGATATGAAATTGCGCCGACATTGTCATCGCATAGCTGGCATGAAAATAATTTGCTTTCAATCGGAGGAATCTACACAAATGACTCAGAAAGATTTAACAGAGGAGTTCTTCCGGGAATGAGTAGGACATTGAAAGCAAATAAGTCGGATGCTGGGATATACGATGGGGTTCGAATTCGTAAACTTACACCACGTGAATGCTGGAGGTTGCAAGGCTTTCCAGATTGGGCGTTTGATCGAGCAAAAGAAGTGAACAGCGATAGTCAACTTTATAAGCAAGCTGGCAACAGTGTGACAGTGCCAGTAATTGCAGATGTAGCGAAGAGAATGTGAAGGAGGAACAGCGATGAATAAAAAAGCAGATTATGTGATTTGCACAATTCCTGACTATATTAACGTAACTTGCCCTTATTGCGAGTGGGAAGATGATTACGATTGGGATGAACTCCACTCAAAAATGGGTAGCGAATTATATTATGGAAATTGCGGAAGTGTTGAGTGCGCATATTGTAAACAAGAGATCCAGTTAGGCGAATGTGAATACGATTGATTCCCCAATCGACAGAAATAAAAAACTAGGAGGTGCGTTATGCAAATAGAAAACTCAGCACTCCCAGAGAATGGATACATTGAAAAAGTAATCAATGTTGAAAAACTAGAGAGTGGGAATTATCAAGTGACGGCTCGTGCTTTTCCTACAAGAAAAAGGAAAGTCCAAATTATTACTATGGAATTTTCTCAAAATGGGTTTAATGCATTAGTAGGCTCGTTGATGGCTATGTCGCAAGGAAGAGAATAATTCCACTATCCACCAAAATAACTAACTAGAGAGGGATGATATAAATGGAATATCACAAAGATACAATTGAAAAACTAAAAGAGAAAGTATTGATGAAAAGAATTAATGAGCTATCAAACAATAGTCTAGTTTTAGTTGATGGTACAACAATCAATTTTGAATGTACTGATGCAGATTGTTGCGCTTCTGCAGATGGTACTTGGGAATCTGCTACAGCAGATGGTCTTATAACAGATGTGCGGTTGGTTGACGTGAAAGAAGATGAAGAAGCGTGGGGAGAAACTCAAATGATTGCTCAATTAGTAGTAATGCATGATCAAAATCCTATCGCTCAAGCGCAACTAAGAGCTGATAACGGAAATGGAGATTATTATTTTAGTGTTTTATCCGTTTTTGTTAACGGAGAAGAGGTAGGCAAGATTTTGGAAAGCTATTATGGCTAGTCCGCAATTTAATGGAATAGCAGAAAGCGAGGAATGAATGTGAGTGATAAATTAGCAGTCTTAATGGAATTTAATGGATATACAAAGGATGAGCTGGAAGCTTATCTAAGTTTGAAATTTGGAGCAATGACTAAAGGCGAAATGACCGCATCTATCCTGAGTCAATCTGGGTGCGAAAAGGTAAAGTCTGTAATCTTTGAGCAACCGCAATCTTGTATATTATGTGATTCAGTTGCAGATCTTGAACTAGAAGCTGGAGGGTGTATTTGTGACAACTGCGCCCAAATCCAAGGTGAATTATCTGAATTCGAGGAGGATAAATGATGGATGAATTAATTAAAACATACAAGAACGAGCAAAATGAGACTTTGGTGAACGGTCGTGAGCTGCATAAGTATTTGGAAGTGAAGACGCGATATAACGATTGGTTCACTGACATGATTCAATATGGATTCATTGAAAACGTTGATTTTACAAGTTTTACTGAAAAAAGAGTAAAACCTTCAGGAGGTCGTCCATCAATTGATCACGCCTTAAAATTAGATATGGCAAAGGAAGTATCAATGATTCAAAGGACTGAAAAAGGCAGACAAGCTCGCCAATATTTTATCGATGTTGAAAAACGGTACAATGCAGCACCGATGGACAATACGGAATTATTATTACAAACAGCTTTGCAGCACCAACGTGGTTTTGTAGTCGTTAACGAACGGCTAGACAGGCTTGAAACAGAGACGACAATCAATACAAGTCAACGCCGAAAAATAAAAGGAGCAGTCACATCAACTGTTATTAAGGTATTAGGTGGCAAAAAATCAAATGCATATCGCGATGCTAGCATTCGATCCACTACATTTAGTCAGTGTTATAAAGAGCTTCGAGAGGTTTACGATGTGGCTTCCTATATGGATATCCCCAAAGTCAAAAACGACGAGGCGATGAGTTTTATTCCAAAGTGGCAGCCTAGGCTCGAACTGCAGATTAGGATAGATTTTGCGAATGGCAAATCTGACTTGTGGGCCGAAGATTAATTCCACAATCGTCAGCGATATCAAACTAAAGGAGTAATTAAGATGGAAAAAGATAAAAGTTTAATCATATGGAATAAAGACGGGTCAATAATGAAATTTGAGAAAGTAACCAATTTTAGAGATGAATGGCAAAAAGAACAAATTTCGTTTGAATATTTTGGTGTTAGCACCCAAGTCCGTCGGAAGGCAGTATTCTACACTAATAATATTGCTGGCTATGCTTTAGGGCAGGAGGAAGCGTGATGATCAAAGGAAAAAGTAAATTTGATTCAGAAATGTTTTACGGAGATTACGATAATTGGATGGGATTTAATAAGCAAAAATACACAAAAGAACAAGCGATTGAAGCTTGGAAAGAAGAAATGTCTGAACTTGATGAAGTTATCCCGTTTGTTGTTGAAGATGCTTTTGTCCGCTATCGTGTAGGACAAAATGAAGATCACGAGCCTTGCGCTGGATGGTGGTTAGAGTGGAAAGATTATGGAAACAAATCTGTGCCTGCATGGTCAATTAGACAAGCTTAACCTTAGGAGGAAGCGGAATGAAACTCAAAGACGAATTTTACACTGATGCTTATGGAATTGGTGGCTTGATGATGGATCTACCAACTAAAAATCCTATAAAGCAAGTGGAATCAGAAATTAAAGTTGGCGATATGGTTCGTTGCACAGCGGAAGAGTTCATTTATCCAATCAGAGGGTATGTAGAACGTGTGTACAATCATTCAGCAGTTATTCGTATTGAGAATACGATGGACTGTGACAAAGAACTAGCAAAGAGCAAATCGAATATTGCAGTGGCTCGATTAGTGGATATGGAAGTTATAAAAGCTTAGTTTTGCTCTTTAAACTACCTTACAAATATGAGTATTTTTCCACAACTGGAAGGAGAAGGAACAATGGTAAACCCTTTGGAGAATATAGATGCTAAACAAACAAGAAAAAATGCAAGGGCAGTATTGAACAACTATAGAAATTTAGAACGTTTAGTCGGACCAGTGAAAGTGGACTTTTCCGTGATGATGATTACTAAGAAGTTTAAACCTATAAATGACAGTCAAAATGAAGAAATTATTGAAGCAGTAAGCATTCGAAATTCGGTTATTGATGCGTTAGTGCGATTAAGTAAAATTCATTTTCAAGTTCTTTATTATAGCTTTTGTTTTCCTAATAAGATGACCATGTATCAAATTGGGGAAAAGTTAGGATATTCTGACAGAACTATTGAGAGAATGAAATCCGTAGCTTTGATCGAATTCGCTGAGGCATATAAATCGGGTGAGCTTATTTCACGTACAAAATAAAAAGCCGGATTCCTCCGACTTTAATTAATAATTCTGACACAATTATTATATCATAAATGGAGGAATCAATGGATGGTACTTTTCGATGTAAAGAAGTATGAGACACCAGAGGCAAAAGATGTGGATATGGATCGCACAAAACATAATGTTGGTGTTTTTCTTTCAGCATATCTGTCAGCTAGATGTAGAATAGGTCAACCTCGGGAGCCTAAAGTCACAGCATCTTACTCCTTGGTTCCACCTTCTACAGCAAATAATACATTTGAAGCAGAGCGAATGATGATTGAAAAAGAGGAAGCACAAGAAGAATTTGAGTACTTGCACAAATTATTTATTCGTGGCTATTCAGCGATTCAGCATCCGCATAAACCGGATGTAACAGAGAGGCGAAAAAAGATATTCTATGATCGCTATATCAATGGTATGTCGATTTATGTAACTGCCCAAAGAAATAATACGAGCGAGGAATCTGTAAAAGCAGAATCAAACAAAATCATCATTCAATTTGCTTCTTCCTTAGAACTGGTTGCTTTTAAGTAGCCAGTTTTTACACTTTTTATACCCATTTACTACCCAAAAGCTTTCCTTTTTATACCTTTTTTATACCAATCAACTACCTAGCAAATGATTTATTATGATAGT
Source organism: Enterococcus spodopteracolus (assembly GCF_030441955.1). Classification (NCBI taxonomy): domain Bacteria; kingdom Bacillati; phylum Bacillota; class Bacilli; order Lactobacillales; family Enterococcaceae; genus Enterococcus; species Enterococcus spodopteracolus. The sequence goes on from NZ_JARJHD010000017.1 coordinate 28,275, forward strand.
GTCGAAAGATTAGGAAACAGGACTTCGACAAAAACAATTTGAAGGGAGGAAATCTCCCTCATCGTTGTAATTAAGCTTCGATAGACAGCAGCAAATAAACTAAAGGATGTGGGGTTCAGCTCCTACAGATAGTTCATATGTTGCTGTCTATTCTTATTATGTCGCTGTGGCGGAAGTAGAGAGACGCGAAGGTGAAGGTAGAATTCGTACGGCGGACTACTAGGACCTTGTACAAAACTAGAGAGGATTAGTACATGTGTGGTGCGATTCCACTCCAGCGACTTTGGTTTACGGAAAGTCCAAACCGTACAGAGCTATAACTGCATCTCGTTGCTGAGGTGTAGTTTTTACATATTAGATCACTCGTTGAGTGGTCTTTTTATTGTATATAAGGGGGCAATGTTTATGTTAGCGTTAGTTGATTTGGTACTCAACGGAATCGTGTATTGTAAAAAAGGCATGGTAGTTCAGCTCAAAAATAAGACAGGTAAATATTCCACACTAAGTCGAACCTATCAAGATGGAGAGAAACAAAAAACAATTGAATTCAAAGTAAGTAATGAATTAATGCCTCTGTACTTTGAGTAAGCGGACTTTTTATTCTGGAGGGAAATCA
>NZ_JARJHD010000178.1:0-255 GCF_030441955.1 Enterococcus spodopteracolus
ACCGCATGTACAGGATAGGTAGGAGCCGTAGAAGTCGGAACGCTAGTTTCGATGGAGGCGCTGGTGGGATACTACCCCTGCGTTATGGCCACTCTAACCCGCACCACTAATCGTGGTGGGAGACAGTTTCAGATGGGCAGTTTGACTGGGGCGGTCGCCTCCTAAAGAGTAACGGAGGCGCCCAAAGGTTCCCTCAGAATGGTTGGAAATCATTCGAAGAGTGTAAAGGCAGAAGGGAGCTTGACTGCGAGACCT
>NZ_JARJHD010000179.1:0-255 GCF_030441955.1 Enterococcus spodopteracolus
CAATTGATAGTAATTATGCTATTCTAGCAAATGATGAATTCAAAAATATTTTTTCTAATTATTCAATCGCTGTGGGTTCTACAGGAAATTTAGGACTTAGTGTCGGAATCATGGGAGCAAAGTTAGGGTTTCAGACGACTGTCCACATGTCTAATGAAGCAAAAAGCTGGAAAAAGCGTTTGTTGAGAGAAATGGGTGTTGTTGTCAAAGAGTACGAAGGTGATTTTAGCAAAGCTGTAGCTTTAGGGCGAGCAG
>NZ_JARJHD010000180.1:0-255 GCF_030441955.1 Enterococcus spodopteracolus
CTGCTCGCCCTAAAGCTACAGCTTTGCTAAAATCACCTTCGTACTCTTTGACAACAACACCCATTTCTCTCAACAAACGCTTTTTCCAGCTTTTTGCTTCATTAGACATGTGGACAGTCGTCTGAAATCCTAACTTTGCTCCCATGATTCCGACACTAAGTCCTAAATTTCCTGTAGAACCCACAGCGATTGAATAATTAGAAAAAATATTTTTGAATTCATCATTTGCTAGAATAGCATAATTACTATCAATTG
>NZ_JARJHD010000181.1:0-255 GCF_030441955.1 Enterococcus spodopteracolus
ATAACCCTTTCGTATCAGTCAAAAGATGAAGATATACGAGTGATGTCGTTAGTGAGATTAGTATAACAATGATTCAATTCATATTATTCTTTAGCATGCTTTTTATAAAATTTTAGACTTAAAAAAACAGAAAAGAGGAATTTATTATGATTAACAATGTAACTTTGGTAGGACGTTTAACAAAAGACCCTGATTTGCGCTATACGTCAAGTGGCAAGGCGGTAGCAGGTTTTACATTAGCAGTCAATCGAAGAT
>NZ_JARJHD010000182.1:0-255 GCF_030441955.1 Enterococcus spodopteracolus
AATCTGCTGGCTTAAGATCAGCGAGTTTCATTTTTGATATTTTCATAATTTCCTCCGATTCTAAAGATTTCAAACATTCGAAGTGTCGGACTCGTATATATTGTCCCTGGCACCCCCAATGTTTTTAACAATCTTTGGTAGAAGATAATTTTTTTCAACTTCCTTCGGCGCCTTATTTGATATTTATTTAAAAGATAATTTTTCTCAAAACTTTCTAAATACATTAACATGTTCTTCACTCCCTATTCCTCTGAT
>NZ_JARJHD010000183.1:0-255 GCF_030441955.1 Enterococcus spodopteracolus
ATGGAGAAAATCAAATTGAAGTGCTTTTAGAAAGATTTTTCTTATCATTTGCTATTTACCAACTGTTTATTCTTGTAAAAAGAAAGCTGGACAGTTCCGCTGAAATTGATTCATATAATTCAATGAAGGTTTTCTGTATCAGGCTTCTCCATTTAAAAGAACATGAAGACTTAGTAAATATTCAGGCATTAATTGAACACACTCGTGAAAAAATAATCAACGATGATCAAATTATGATTAATGAGAAATCTTTAA
>NZ_JARJHD010000184.1:0-255 GCF_030441955.1 Enterococcus spodopteracolus
AATCTGCTGGCTTAAGATCAGCGAGTTTCATTTTTGATATTTTCATAATTTCCTCCGATTCTAAAGATTTCAAACATTCGAAGTGTCGGACTCGTATATATTGTCCCTGGCACCCCCAATGTTTTTATCAATCTTTGGTAGAAGATAATTTTTTTCAACTTCCTTCGGCGCCTTATTTGATATTTATTTAAAAGATAATTTTTCTCAAAACTTTCTAAATACATTAACATGTTCTTCACTCCCTATTCCTCTGAT
>NZ_JARJHD010000185.1:0-250 GCF_030441955.1 Enterococcus spodopteracolus
ATTAGTTGAAAAGCTAGAGTTTGCAGAAGAAATAGTAAAAACGCTCCCTACTATTAGAGGTAGTAAGGAGCATCATGAATTGAATGTTGAAAAAGTAACAGATTCTGATGAACAGTCATCTATTTTTTCAGGAATGACTTTTGAAAGGCCGCCAATTTCAAAAAAAGAATACATCGCTCTGTACGAAGATTATGTTAGGCGAGCGAGATTCTAGTAGTTACGGGATTCAAGTTCACTCATAAAACCATCG
>NZ_JARJHD010000186.1:0-248 GCF_030441955.1 Enterococcus spodopteracolus
ATGAAGGACGGGACTAACACCGATATGCTTTGGGGAGCTGTACGTAAGCTATGATCCAGAGATTTCCGAATGGGGGAACCCAGCATCTTTTATAGGATGTTACGTATACGTGAATACATAGCGTATACGAGGTAGACGCAGAGAACTGAAACATCTAAGTACCTGCAGGAAGAGAAAGAAAATTCGATTCCCTGAGTAGCGGCGAGCGAAACGGGAAAAGCCCAAACCAATGAGCTTGCTCATTGGGG
>NZ_JARJHD010000187.1:0-231 GCF_030441955.1 Enterococcus spodopteracolus
TGATTCAAATGTATACACCACTAGTTGTTCATGGGACAGAAGTACGTTCGGTGGAAACTGAAGGGACGATTGGTTTTACTGGCGTCTATGAAACACCGGGAACGCCAGAGCCAGCACCCGAAGTTGAGGTAAAACCAATCTTCCCCAAAGAAATCGCTCAAACACCATCAGAAGTGACAAAGAGCGAGCATAACAAATTACCACAAACGAACGAGAGTCAGATGAATATTT
>NZ_JARJHD010000018.1:0-28688 GCF_030441955.1 Enterococcus spodopteracolus
CTTGTGGCAATTCACCTTTTACTTGCCAGCCGTCCTCTGTTCTAGGGGTCAACTCAAAGCGATCGCCCACATTTCCTACGTTTGTGAATCGCTCACTGCTGTTCATGGTCGGAGCACCGATAAATTCATGGTTCACTGTGATTGCTCCGCCAGTTTGTCGCTCATATTGGATCGTGACCGTTTGGGCTTGTTCTGTCACGGTCACTTGTGGCAATTCACCTTTTACTCGCCAGCCGTCCTCTGTTCTAGGGGTCAACTCAAAGCGATCACCCACATTTCCTACGTTTGTGAATCGCTCACTGCTGTTCATGGTCGGAGCACCGATAAATTCATGGTTCACTGTGATTGCTCCGCCTATTGTAGGATTCTTTGTATAGACAAATTCAATAAGTCTTTCCGGACCAGCTGCCATCTGACCGGAAGCACTTGCGCTTCCAGATGATAATCTGCTGAAGGTATATCCCGGAATGACTGGAGGTGTATACGCATAGTTTTGACCAACTTCCATTTGTTCTACCAGTGAATCTCGGAGTTCATTCCCTGCCTCATCGATATATCTCACTCTGATTGAATTTTTTGTTCGCAGCGACAATGTTCCAAGATTAAGATTAGTAAGCGTAATCCCCCCTGCATTGATTGGCTCATGACCAAAAAGAGCAGCAGTTGTTGGGTCAATCGCCCATGTATCTAAATAAAGCGTACTCAAGTTAAGATTGATCGAGCTATCATGACCATTTATAGTACTCACCTGATTCCTTGTGATTGTCACATCAACTCTTGTAAAATTTCCCGTAGTTGGGCCAACTACCCTGCTAATACTCATTCCAGAAGGAAGATTTGCGGCAGTTACATCACCTATTCTGTAACTACCGGACAGATTAGGTGCATTTCCATAATGCATTTGAGTATAAAAGATATTGGGCACAGGAGTATTCCCGTGCTTGCCTCCTGTAATAGCTGGAATCCAGCCATTATGGTCTGTCACCATGGCATAGGTTGGGATATTAACTGAAAAAGTGACGCTCTCTCCTGGCTCCACACCTAAAGAATTATTTGCTTGTGGAGTAGTAGTGATTTGTTGAGAAATTGCTTTTTCTCCTTCGTCATGCAACCACTCACGTAAGCTCTTTCCTTCATGGATCTCATCGAGACTAATATTAAGTGCATAAACATTAACTGGAAAATGCAGGAGCAACATGATGACACTAAATATGCTCATTAATTTGATTTTATTCATTGAATCTCTCTCCGTATTCTTCATTTTTCAAAAGATATCTGACCTTTCAGCAGGGGTTTGCCACTGACATTATTACTCTTCGAAATTGCTTTTTGTTTGATTGAATCAAATGCCTCTTTGACGGCTGGCTGACGATTGTTTCCTTTATTCTGTTCAGCAATCTGTGGATTACTTTCAGATTTCATATTATCCACTCGATGTCTTGTAGCTTCACTTAATTGATTGGTCGCGCGGTTTTCACGAGCTGACTGTGATGGTGGCTCATGAATATCCGCTTTCACATGAACTGTTTCATGGGTATTGAAAGAATTCGACCGACTTGAACGATTCGATTCATTTTGGGTTTTATTTTCTGTCTCTTGACCATAGACCCATGCATACGGACTTTTATCCGTTGACTTCATTTCGGCGTTAGCCACTTTCATTCCATCTTCTTTTGATCCAGCATTTTTTATTGAAGAACTATCATGAGCAGATATCCGATCATCCTTATCCACTTTTTCATTAGATTTATCAAAATTCCTGTCTACTTCTAAAGAGTTTTTTTCGATTGTCTCTTTTTGCGTCGGCGTTTCTAATGTTGGGTCTTCTTTTTTATAATACTTTCTTTGTAGCGCATGAAGTCCTTTACTCAAAGCAGTTACACCAAAGGAGACAGCAAGTCCCATTGCAATAACTGAAGTTACTTTAAATAAAGCAGGAGCTGTGGCTGCTGTGAAAATGAATGGCGCAACAACTGGTGTCAGTGCGATACCAATTCCTGCTATAGCTATACCCACACCAATGATGATCGCAAAAGATTTCCAATTTCTTTTAAAATAGCCCTTTACAGATTTATCTTTTTCCGGATCTTCAGGACTGAATTTTTCTGATGAATGATTTTGTTGTTTTGTTTTTGTTGTATCTTTCTCATGAACGGTAGTTTCCCTTTGAATCGATTTTTCTTTTGGATCAATTACTCGATCTTCTAAGTTTCTCTGTCGATTTCGTTCTGTCTGACGATAGGTTTGTATTCTAGAACGAAGTTTTCGTATATAATTGATCAATTTTGGTCCATAAGCAGCAGCCAAAATCGTACCGTAAACCAACAGAGTTAGTGGAAGTCCATACATCGCAAGGTAAGCTGGGACGATACCTAAAATGGCAGTCACCCACATACTGATCAATGGCCAAGATGCTAGTGGTAGTAAGTTCAAGAAAAACCTTCCGATTTGGATAGCTCGGCTTTTTTTTGTGTGGATTTTCTTTTTTTGTGTATGCGGTCCTGACTCTGGCAATTCTATATCGTCATCCATAAAATCATTTTCTGTAGCTTTATCCGTTTTCTCTGAAGCATTCTCATTTAAACCAAAAGTACTACTACTAGCGTCTATTCCAAGTTTATCTAAAGGATCAGTTGTGTTTTCCGACTGTTTTTTATCCATTCCTCGAGTGGCTATACTCGCTTCATCCAGTTTCGTTGATTTCGGTTCCCCACCTTCACTCATCTGATTTCTCATTTGGCTATTTTGAGTGTCTGAGGAAGATTCCTCTACTGGTGCGTGGGAACTATCTGTTTGAGTATTTGTTTCAGGTGGTTCTTTCTCTATTGGATTAAATTTGAGTTTATCAGCTAACAATTCACGGATTTTTTTCGTGTTACCAGCAACAATACCTGTTTGATCAGCAGAGAGAGCAGTAGATTGGTTGCTTGGTTCTTTTCTAAGATCTAGTTGATCGGATGTAACACTTTCTTCTGATTTTTGTCCATCACTACTTTTTACAGCAGGATTTTCAAATTGGCCCCGGCGTTGGCGAAATGTCTCGTTAGCCAAGCCGGTTTGTTGCTGTAATGTTTCATTAGAGACACTATCTTCAGTTTCTCTCCCAGTTCTGGACTCGTACTGTCTTCGCATCGCTTCAACTCGACCCGTTGATTCTGGAACTGGGCGGGCGTTAGAAAACTCATTCGCTTTTTCAAACTGATCTCTCATTGCTTTCACTCGACCCGTGGATTCTGGAGCTGGGCGGTCGTTAGAAAACTCATTCGCTTTTTCAAACTGATCTCTCACTGCTTTCACTCGACCCGTGGGTTCTGGAACTGGGCGCTCATTAGGATGATCATTCGGATTTTCAAACTGATCTCTCGCTGCTCTCACTTGTCCCGTGGATTCTGGAGCTGGGCGGGCGTTAGAAAACTCATTCGCTTTTTCAAACTGATCTCTCACTGCTTTCACTCGACCCGTGGGTTCTGGAATTGATCGTTCATTGCTAAAGGCGTTCGGATTTTCAAACTGATCTCTCACTGCTCTCACTCGACCCGTGGATTCTGGAGCTGGGCGGGCGTTAGAAAGCTCATTCGCTTTTTCGAACCGCTCTGTCGCTGCTCTCACTCGACCCGTGGATTCTGGAGCAAGGCGGTTATCACTTTTGACACTAGGATTTTCAAATTGAGCGCGACGATTTTGGAATTCTTCGTTCGTTAAGCCGGTTTGATTCGATTTTGTTTTATTTGCAGATGATGATTCATTCGTATAAACTGCGCGTTCGTTTCCTTTACGTACGATTTCACTACTGCCATGCATGGGGGTAGCTCTTTGATAAGAAGTTCCTTGATGTTCACTCTCTCCATGACTTTTTTTCTTGGAAAACGATGGTTCATTACTTGTACTAGTAAGGTTGTCGAATCGAGCAAGAAGGTTTTGAGATTCTTCGTCTCCCCTACCAGTTTGATTCAGTTCTGCATTGTTTGTCCTTAATGAGTCATTGTTATCTATCCTACTAGTTTGACCTTCATGTACTAGCTCACTACTTCGTTGCTTCCTAGGTGGATTTTGATAAGTAGCTGTCTGATAATTATCTGTTCCTCTTTGGTTCGTTCTCTCGATAACTGGTTGTTGGTTACTGGGTCCAGCCACATTGCCAAACTGGTCTCGATATCTTTGAATTTCTTCGTTCGCCTTACTTGTTTGACTCAGTTCTGCATTGTTTGTCCTTAATGAGTCATTGTTATCTATCCTACTAGTTTGACCTTCATGTACTAGCTCACTACTTCGTTGCTGCCTAAGTGGATTTTGATAAGTAGCTGTCTGATAATTATCTGTTTCTCTTTGGTTCGTTCTCTCGATAACTGGTTGTTGGTTACTGGGTCCAGCCATATTGCCAAACCGGCCTCGTCGTCTTTGAAATTCTTCGTTTGTCATGCCGGTTTGATCCGGCTCTGCTTTGTTTGTGGGTGATGATTCATTCGTATAGACTGTGCGTTCGTTTCCTCTACGCACCAATTCGCTAGTACCTTTTAATGGAGGAGCTTTTTGATAGGATGATGTTCCTTCATTTCTTTGGTTCTGTCGATCTGTCGGTTGATTTTGCCTATTTTGAACATTCGGTGAATCATTCGTTTGCGAGGTTCTCCATCTAGACGACTCTCGACTTTCTAATGATGAATGATCATTTATTGAATGATTCAGACCTTCATAGTATTGGCGCAATCGGTTGACTGTCCCTGATGGTACTTCAGCTGAATGGGGTTCTATATTATAAGAAGTTTCTTTTTCAAACCGTTGTTTTAAATCACTCACTTTAGGTCTTTGATGGTGTTCTTTTTTTGTATATTGATTCGTCGTGTGAACAGAATTTACGTACGTCGCGACATTCTCTTTTATCTGCTCATTGGATAAAGCTTCTTGCTTTCCGTTGCCTCTCTTATTGAGTGTTGCTTGTTCTGCAAATCTTTTTTCCTGTTCCGCCACTAATTTAGGACTTACTAATTCATCAGATGCTTGTAATGATGTGTTCGACGTAAAAGTAGGTGGCACTTCTTTTGAACTTGTTTCTCGCTCACGTATATTTTCTTTTAAGACCATCATCCGCGATTTATATATGGAGAATCTCAGCGCATTATAGTCTGATGGATCAATGCCTCGGATCATTCTGTCAAATGATTGTTTTAAATCATTTGTCTTTTCTTCATTCACTTCTTTTCGTGAAGAAATCAAATCTAAAACGAAGTGGAATTCTTCTCTCAAAGTTTCAGGATTGCTATCCAATATTGCTTTTGCTTGAAACTCATTGAATACTTTTTCTTCATAAGGTTTTACTGATTTTATTGAAATATCTTTGTTTAGATATTCTTTAAGGTAGTCTTCAAATTTTTTATAAAACATCGGTCTCCTCCATTCAATGAAGAATTTTTTCAGAGTCGATTAACCATTCAAGCGATGTTCAAGCAACTGTTCTAAAGATGTATTTTCTTCTCTAAATACACCTGTTTGAGTTAATCTCACAGCTTGATGTGGTTTTTCGTAATCATTTACCCATAAAAACATTCCTGGGAGAGAATTCATGCGATAACCAAATTGTGTTTCTTCTAATGTGATCTCGAATTTTTTAACTGCTGAATTTTCATCGGTGACTGACAGTTCTAACACGCATAATGTCTCAGAAACATCTTCAGAAATAATGCGATAGTGAAAAGTTCGACTTGTTTCTTTTCCATCCTCCACTTTTCGTTGGACAAATGTATTTTCTGTAAAATCAATCAATACATGACTATTCATCGTCGTATTCGTCCAACTACCTTGAAGTAAAACGTCATTCCATTTTTGATTGATCCTCTCATTCGCTTCATCTTCGCCAGAATCAATCATTTCTTTCGCCTTCTCCAACAATTCAACACTTGGATAAAAATAGGTAGTGTCACCTTCATTGTCTTCGTAAAAGAAGATCGTTTCTCCTAACCTAGTCATCAGCTCAAAAGAAACTTCCTCTTTCTCTTTGTCCGTTAGAACAAGTTTTGTATCTACTAAGCGATACTGCCCCGTTGTGAGCCAACTGGTACTTTGATAAGTTCCGTCATTTTTTAATTCCAGAACCATGCCATCTGCTCGATCAGAATACCAAATTCCTCGATAAACTAAAGCCTCGTTTCTTTCTACTAGATTTAGTTCTTCGTCTCTTTGTTCACTAAAAGATAAACGCTCACTACTCGCTGTAGTTTTTGAATTTCCATTTGTTCCATGGTGAAAAAAGATCGAGTAGAAAATAAAACTGAACATTGTGATGAAAATGACACTAGCTATTATCACGATTCTTTTTCCTTCTTTTGACTCAACTATATTTTTTAATCGTTTCATTGTTCGCCCTTTTCTTTTTTTATTGAAGAATACCGTACCCCGAAATGCTCGGATCATTGAGGAAATAGGTTCTTCTGGCTACTTTATTGGAAGTATTGCCCTCGACGGTTTGGATGATATTTCCATCTGTAAATTCCACGATTCCCACATGATCTTTCCCTGTACCACCTCCATTCCAGTCAAAGAAAATCAAATCACCTGGTTGTGGGTGGTAACTCTCTGAAGTTTTCCTATAGTTTCCTTTTTCCGTTAACCAGTTGATCATCTCTAAACAATTTGCTGATTTTATTATTTTTTCTTGATTAAGGTACCCGACTTGATCTGCTACCCAACTTACGAAGATCGCACACCATTCAACTCTCCCTTCAAAACCATACCATCTCCAATACTTATCACCATGAAAAGTACCAATCTCATTGATCGCAGTCTCAAGAAATCTTGAGTTTTCGAGCCAGAGATAATTGGTAACAATAGGTACATAGAACATATTTCCGTAAGCATATCGCCAAGAAAATCCATGGGCTACAGCTACGGGATGAGTATAACGAACGATCTGTCTGTTGCTTTTTTTTCTTGCATATAGCTCTGCATGTAGAAAGCTATATTGTTTATTGGTAGTTGCTAACCAATTTAAAAAGTCTTCTCCGTAGTTATAGGCTTGAAGAGCCGCACGATCATCAAGATGTAAGGTTTTCGCTTTACCTAATAATTGGGAAAAATAGTGCGTTCCTCGATCAATTGATAGTTCTGGATCCTCAATTGTATTAGGAGCTAAACCTTGTGATTCACTAGCTTGCATAATATCAGGAAATCTTTCTGCATCCCCACCAGACTCTACTTGAATGATTGCTAAGATCATATTGACATATTCTGGAATCCCATACTTTTCACAGGCTTCTCGGACAAGATGTTCCCATTGTAAAATCATTTGTCCGGGATTTTTTAGACTTCCCGAGATCGATCTTGAAGAATCATGTATAAATCCTTCTATCTCAGAGGGATATTGATATATCAAATCAAAAATATAAGCAGACGGGTAAATGTGTCTATTTGGCCTGAGTGTTCGCCGTTCAATGACTTCAACTTTCAAATTCCCCGTTGTTTCTCCTATCAGTGTCTCAGCATTGACCCAATCTCTGTTTCTCACTTTGATATTTTTTAACGGAGATAAAACAACTCTTTTATTTAAAGAAGTATTAATAGTGACAGAACTATTCCCAACGGCATGAACTCTTCCTGAACCAGAATTGTCGATGCCGTAAACAGGTTTACCAGCTTCAGCTAGTAATTCAATGTAATTCTGTTTATTTCTGTCATTTAATCCACGATAGCCATATTTTTCAACAACGATGGCCTCTTGATTCATACCAAAAGGACTTTGTAAAAATACTTTATTTTCAAACCGATCTAATTCCTGGATCGGACCAAACTTATCTTTTTCTTCTTCTGAAAGCGTATCTGAATTTTCATCAATAAATTGGCTGATTGTTTTGATCTCAATATTGATCAATGCCACTTTGATCGTTCGATGAGTTGGCCGATCTTCTTCGATAGGTGGATCTGGTTGTTCGTCACTTGGGTTTCTATTTGTTTGCGCCTCATGTGATGAGCTTTCCTCTTCATTCTCTGATTCTTCAATCTCTTCTTCTAAATCGTTTGTTTCTTGCGAGGTATCATCGTCTTCTTCTAATGTTTCCTCGGTCCCACTATCTTCTAATTCTTCTGGTGCTTCATCAGTTCCATCATCTTCTTCTGACTCTTCTGGCGCTTCCTCAGTTCCACTATCTTCTTCTGATTCTTCTGGTGCTTCATCAGTTCCACTATCTTCTTCTGATTCTTCTGGTGCTTCATCAGTTCCACTATCTTCTTCTGATCCTTCTGGTGCTTCATCAGTTCCACTATCTTCTTCTGATTCTTCTGGTGCTTCATCAGTTCCACTATCTTCTTCTGATTCTTCTGGCGCTTCCTCAGTTCCATCATCTTCTTCTGATTCTTCTGGTGCTTCCTCAGTTCCATCATCTTCTTCTGGATAAATGATCGGAACTTCTCTTGTTTCGATTTCTGTCGTGTAACTAAAGGTATATCTATGGATTCCTTCTACTTCTCCACGGACTCTCGTTGCACCAAAAAGATTACTGTCTGCTGAAATTCGTTGTTGGATATCATAGTTTTCGTATTTTGCATTTAAATAATAAAGATAAGTATCTGCATCAGAACTATACAAAAAATTATTATCTGGTCGTGCCACACCATTTACAACGAAATAAACTTCTTCAATTTCAGAATTTTCTGAAAAATCTTCAAAAACCTTTTGTACTTCTTTATTCATCTTGGCATCCAAAAATGTGACATGTTCATATGCCTCTGCTAATGCCATATCTTCTGTTTTTATCGTAAATATACTAGCGATAAAATTAAAGATAGCGATAATTACGACGATTACGACGATCACGACCGCCAAAATCATCATCACTTTGACGGACAATAACATAAGGATCAGTTTGAGAATAATCAATAAGACTAAAAGAACCCCAAGAATATTTAATTCGCCTTCTTTGTTCCTGCCCACTGTATCTATTGCTGCTTGTGCCAGATTTTTTTTCAGTTTGGGTTTGAATTTCTTTTTCGATGGAATTTTGGTTTGCTTTTTTAATCGTTTGATTTTATTGGAGTTACTCAACACTTGATGTTTACGTTCAAGTTTGTCTTTGATACCGAATAGTTTATCTTCAAGCTTCTTTGCGCTAGACTGCTTATTTGCAGTAAGTGTGTTCTTGATTCCAGCTAGATCGAGAGCATTTTTATCTAGACTTTCTGATTTCTTATGGTAGAACTTTTTTGAGCCTAGCGTTTGCTTGTTGATTTTTTCAGAGGAGAGCTGAATTCGCTGATTCGTCCTACTATTATGAGTTGAACTTTTTCTTTTTTTTATTCCTAAAAGCGCATGATCGATTTCTTTAGGTGAGCGATGTTTATTCTTTATGAAATAGGCCTTTTCTCTAGTGGTACTATGTTTTTTATTTCTATTTATTTTGTTTAACTTTTTTTTATTTGTCATAAGATGGCGCTTTTTAAAACCACTGTCGTTCGTTTTTTTGCTTGTTACGCCTTTACTTAATGGATCTTTTCTTGACTGGCTATTCACCATATGTTGTTTGAAATCAACGATATTTCTGTTTTTCAGCTGTAAGTTGTCTCTTTTTTTTCTTGCTAATTGTTGTTGACGTTTTTTTAATCGGAGTCGCTTCTTCAATGCTTTCTTTTTTTGCTCTTTCGTACTGACACGGTTCAATTTGATCGATAACAAATCTTGCTGCTTGTTGTTTTCTTGTTTATTCCCCTCGTATGTTTCATTCATAATCTTGCTTTGTCTTTACCTCTTCACCAGGTTTAGTTGTCATAATTTGATAGAGATTTGTTTCTTTAGGAAGTCGGTCTTCAAATGGGATGATCGTGTCCCCAAACACCATCAATCCAGTACCTTCACTTCCATTCAACACATACTTTTCCTGCTCTTCCGATATATCGAATAAACGAGTCAACTCTGAGCGGTCAGATTTTGCTTGATTGAACATGACAACGAAATCACTATTTGAAAGCATTCTTCTAGCTAGATCCGAAAGCAATAACGTCTCTACATTTTGGGTGATCCCCGTCGGTATAGCGCCCCACTTTCTTGCCCTACTCCACAATTCAAAGAAATAATTTTCTGAGTATTCATTTGTAAAGAGTAACTGTAATTCATCAATATATAACCATGTACGAATTCCTGATTCTCGATTCAACGTGATTCGGTTCCAAATTTGATCTAACACAACTAACATTCCAAACGGCTTGAGTTGTTTTCCTAAATCTTTGATGTCAAAAATAATCAAACGTTTATTCAGATCCACATTTGTTTTTTTAGAAAATAGTGCTAAACTACCTTCTGTGTAAAGTTCTAATTCAATCGCCAATTGCTTTGCTTCTTCTTCTGGCTGTGCATTTAGCGCCATATAAAACTCTTTTAATGTCGGTAACTGCGTCTGTTCTTGGTAAATTTTTCGGCATACTCGGTCGATGATTGTTTTTTGTTGGGAAGATAATCCTAAAATACCTCCAGTGATCAGCTCACAAAGTGAAATCAAAAATTGGGTTTTTAAAGCGATTGGGTCTGCATCATCGCCATAGTTACTATTAATATCCATTGGATTGATGCAGGTGTTTGAATTACCAGCCAATCGAACCATTTGGCCATCAAATTCTGAACAAATATGCTGATATTCCGATTCAGGATCAATGACGATCACTTCGTCTTTGTCGTTCCTAAGTAAAACATTAACGATTTCTCGTTTGACAGAGAAACTCTTACCTGATCCTGGTGTCCCCAAGACAAATCCATTCGGTGCCATTAGTTTCTTTCGATCAAGAATCGTTAGATTTTTTGTCACTGAATTGATTCCATAATAATTTCCGTTCTCATGGAGCATTTCAGAAATTGAGAATGGCATCAATGCAGCAACCGCCGATGTGGCTAATAATCGATTCAATGGAACATGATTTTTTCCAATTGGTAAACTCGTATTTAAAGCAAGCTTCTGTAAATAAGCAAGTTCAATGATCGTGCAGCCAAATCTTCGTCCTACCGATTTGATTTTACTGGCGATTTTATTTAATTTATCCTGATTCTCTGCGTAGAAATTGATCAACACAGTTACTTCAAATAGTTTCTGGCTTTTACTTTGTAATGAATCTAAAAGCTCTTTTGCTTCATCCAGAGAATAAGTTAGATCATATGGTAGCATGTCATAATCGTACCCACTGTTTAAGGCTTTACGCTGCTCATCCACTTTCTGCTGATCCATATAAGCCATTTTAGTCTTTACTAAATCGAAACTACTTGCCATCGGTATCGGTTTACAACTCACTGTAAGAGTGATTTCCTCATCGATCTCCATAAGTCCTGTCAAGCATTCATCTGATAGTTCGGCAGGATAACCATTCAGATAGAGGGTCTGATTTAGTTTGTTATCGATTCTGATCAGGTGTTTATCTAATTTGAGATCGACTTGTTTCGGTAGTAATGTATGATTCTCATTATTTAGGATTTGACCGATCAATTCTTTGCGTTCTTCCCCTTTTAAAATATGGATGCTAGAACCAATTTTTCGAGCGAATAAATCCATTTGATCGGCAATTAAGAGCAACTCTCTTTCAGCAAATTCCTGATTCTCATGTTTTTGAGTAAAGGTAATAAAAATTTTCTTTTCAAACGCATTCTTCTTTTCGTTGATTTTCGCTTTTAGATAGTCATTCATTTCTTGACGGTATCTATCATCATATTGTTCATTTTTTTCTTTAAAAAGCACATGATTCAATTCTTCGACTGTTTTTTTCTTTTTTACCAGTGTGACTTTGTAATCGATAGAAGCTTCTAAAGAATTTAAAAACTCACAATATTTAATGAAATTCTGCATACGTTGTTCCTCGGAACAAAGCTGATAACTTATATCGTCAATATTAATCGTTATTGAGTATTCATTCTCAGAAATTAGACAAATGCCGTTATCATAGATTTCTTCAAAAAGTAAAAAAGATTTTTTTTCTTCTTGCATATTTTTCTTATTCTTGTTTTGTCTGAAGTTCACTTTCATGAAATTGGGACGTATCAGATTCTTCATAAACAACTACTCCTTGATCAAAATGGTAAATAAAAAAGTATTTCAAATAGCGTTCAAAAGGCAGTCCCTCTTTTTTTAGCCACCCAAAAGCGACGATTGGCATTGAAACGAGAATCATCAACCAACTGATTACGTCCATGGAATAGCCAAAAAAACGAACAAACACAAAACTGATCACGATATTAGTCAAACCTGCGACAGACAGAAAGCCTAATTGACGTACGCTCATGCCGGCTACGATCCGCTCTTTATATTCGCGTACATCTTTATGGACTTTTACTTCAATTGCCATCACTTTTACTCCTTTCTATGAGGCAGATACAATCATCTTCGCCCATCCTTTCGTTTTGTTGATTGCAAAAATCAAAGCAATCATGTAAATCGTCAAACCAAAAATCAACGACCACATACCTCTTCTATGACTATC
Organism: Enterococcus spodopteracolus; assembly: GCF_030441955.1. Taxonomy (NCBI): domain Bacteria; kingdom Bacillati; phylum Bacillota; class Bacilli; order Lactobacillales; family Enterococcaceae; genus Enterococcus; species Enterococcus spodopteracolus. Next base: position 12,439 of record NZ_JARJHD010000018.1, read on the forward strand.
CAAAAAATTCACGAAAATCAAAGGATAAATGGTCAACACTAATGCAATCATTACAGCATGCAGTGAGGAAGCGGCAAAATTCTTGAAAAATCCTTTTGCCATAGTTGAAAATTCTTGATTAGGTAATGCCGCCATTGAAATAGGAGCAATCGCACTAAAGATATATAACTCAAAAAACCTCAGGTATACGATAACATGGATAAAAACCCCTACAACTAAAGAAACAAGGAATAGAACCACAAAGATCATTAATACAACCATTACTTCCCACCACGAAAGGCTTTGTACGACTGAATCCACAACATTGTAATAAGAGTCTAAAAGATCGGTTCTATTGTATGCCAGTATTTGTCCAGCTAACATCGATCCTAATGCGACAATAGCATCAAGGATCACTTGAATTCTTAAGATGACAATATAGCAAATAATAAATTTCACAAAGGATTTCATGATCATTTCAAATCCCAAAGTAGGAGCACCACCAGCATTCTCCACTTTTAAAGAAATTTTTTGAAACTCAAATAAGATAAATACCGCTAGTATGGAAAAAGCTACTGGAGCTATTATCGTTTGTTGGATCTCTCCTGCTACTCTATAGGCAGAAGCCATATATTCTTGTAATCCCAAACTTAAGGTATTTGCAATATTTTCACCATTCAAGTACCCCATCATCTGGGTGAATAGCATCATTATCGCTGCGCGCACTGATTCACCTTCTTTCTATTAAAATTTTTTATCTACTTAAAAGTGAACCAACATCAAATGCAGTTACAAACCAAACTGCGGCTACTAAAATCAAGGCACCGCCGACCACTTGCCAAATCCCTTGTTGTAACTGTGGACCATTTTTATCTTTTAATGCACCAGCTAGGATGACAGTTCCCCAAATAATCCATAATCCTCCGCCAACCATCGTAAATCTTGAAATCAAGTTAAATACATCCTGTAATAATTGTTGGTTATTGTTCATTTCTATTTATTCTCCTCTTCATTTTTTGGTGATTGATTTCTTTCGTACCAATTCTCTGGAGTCACATCTCCGAGTTTTTTATAATTTTTATGTTTCGTAATATCATATTTTTCTGAGATAAACGGAACTATTCCACGGATCTTCAAAATCGCTTTTGTTCCACTAAGATTCGCCACTTCATCTACATCCAATAAATTCCGACCCATTTTTTGATAATTTTCACTGTAGTTCCCATTACTACCTTTGGTGATACTAATGTTCTTGTGCTGGATCGTTTTCTTTCCTAGTAATTTGGAGATATACTCATGCGTGCTTAACTCCATCCCACCTAAATAAAGAAAAACGTCACTGGTCCCGATGATTGTTTCCCAAGTATCTTTGTACAAATTTTTAAGCTGACTAATGTTTTGTAAGATCACATTGACCGATATCTCACGACTTCGAATCACTGAAATCACTTTTTCAAAGTCTGGAATCTGTCCTATATTGGCAAATTCATCTAAGACACATCGCACATGATGTGGTAGACGACCTTTGTAGACATTGTCTGCTTTGTAAACTAAGCTATCGAATAATTGTTGGTACAACATACTTGCTAAGAAATTGAAACTTGTATCTGTATCTGACAATAAAATATAGATAATGGTTTTCTTGTCCCCAACGGTGTCTAATGCTAAAGTATCTTTACTCACGATTTTTTTGATATTCGGAATATCAAAAGGTGATAATCGCACACCTAAGCTGACTAAAATACTTTTTGCGGTGCGATCCCCCGCTAATTTGAAAATTTTGTATTGCGCCACTGCAAAGTTGGCAGGATCTTTTTCTTCAAGTTCATTGAAAATCACATCTAGTGGGGAAACATAATCTGGCACATCCTCTGGACAGTTTGCTAAGCGGACCATTTCAACGACGTTCGTCAATGTTTGATCTTCTTCATCAACTTCTTGCAAAAGATAACTGAATGTAGCCATCAATAAGGCAGTTTCAGCTTTTTCCCAAAAATCATCGCCACCCTTTTTTTCAGGATCTGAAGTATTTTTGATCAAGTTGTTGACGACTTTTAAAATATCGTCTTCGGTACGGATGTAAGTAAAAGGATTATAGTAGTCTGTATTTTCCCGCGTGATCAAGTCAAAAACCTTGATTTCATAACCTGCTTCTTTAAACATTGTTGCTGTCTCGCTTAACAATAGTCCTTTAGAATCACTGACGACATAAGAGGAATGCAGTTGCATCAAATTTGGTTTCACATAAAATCTTGTTTTCCCTGATCCAGCTCCTCCTACTACGATGACATTCTTATTCCGATTAAAGTTATTAGATTTAGTGATCTTCATACGACCAGACATAGATAGCGATTCACTTTTTGTGAGAATGATATTGTTGTCTTTTTTTTTATCCATCATTGGCTTTATGTCTTTTTTGTTGCCCCATCTGGCACTTCCATATTCAAACTCGGTATGTTTCGGCATACCTGAATGATACAAGATACCAAGAGCAAGCCCCCCCACGATTGTCAATGTACCAATGATACTTGCTATACTATAGCTAAAATCAAACTCAAAGCGACTAACTTCTAGTCCAAACTGGTCGATTGTGCGAACCAAGACTTGTGCGATATCTTCTGTCTGTTGTCGGAAATTCTCGTAAATTAGGATGGTCCGATTTGCCGTATACGCGAATACAAGAAATAAAAATAGTAAAAGTAATTTATAATACCAAGTCTTTGAGTTTTTCAACTTGTCCTCCTAAACGACATAAGTTATCTTTGTTATTATCTAAAATCCGTAACGAGCAAGTCTGAAACGATATCCATCGTTCGGTCAATATCTGCTTTTTCTGGTAGATAAAACATTTTGGTTTTATCACCAACTTGATACGGAAATGGTAGTATATTTGTCACTAATATATCTACATCAAGTGGATTTTCAATGGTTTCCAATTGTTCCTGGTACATGATGCTTGCTCTAGTGTGTAGATATCTTTCAATAATTTCATTTAAAGCAAAATCCGTTAAAAATCCTCGTTTCAATGCAACAACAACTGTACTTAAAACTTCACATGCCTTGTTCGTATATAAGAAAAGTAATAAGTCAGAAGTAAATGACGAAGCACATCTTTTTTGAAGGAAATTCTTTTGGATCGCTTTATTTTTTTTGATGACTGTATTCATTTCTTTATATAGTCGCCGGTTGATTGAATCAATCAACATCGCCGATTCTTCATCGTTATATGAAAAATCAATTTCAAGTTCCTGTTTGATTTTCTCTTGAAATAAAAAGCAATTGACAATTGAATACAGTTGCTCATTATCAACTTGGATCCGGTTCCCGAGAACACTCTTGAGATCTAAAACCAAATGTTTGACTGTCTCGGAAAAACCAAAGTATTCTGCAAATCCTTTATTGTGTTTTTCTATCTCTGTGTAATAACATTCATGTAAATGGATCATACAAGCTATAAAACAACACTCTTCAAAAATGACTTCTTTAGAGTAGGTCTTGAAACAATCTAATTGAATAAATTCAACGAATAATTGATTCGTTAAGGGATTGTTTCTAAACCAATCTAACAATCGCGACTGGATATATAATTTGTCTTTTCCAAACCGGATAAAAGTTAAAGCAAGTATTTTCTTTGTGATTGATTGGGAAACATCCGAACATAATGCCAAAACAATTTTGGTTATTTCTTCCATTTCATTTTTATAGGGGCAATAATCTTCGATCTCTAGATAAGCTGATTTAATGTAAAGATCAATAAACAGTTTTCTGATTCTGATCTCTTTCCCTATAAATTCAACCGGTGAAAGTTTTAAATTCAAACCATATTGATGGCAGATTTTCTTTAGCTTTCGCATTTTTTGGATCACTGTTTTCTCACAGTAGTGTAATTCCCAGCTCCAATCGATCACCTGCTTCAGTTCACCTGTAAGGATACTTGTTGTCACTTTTACTAAGTCTTCATTCATGTAATAAGATTTTTTTTTCTCGAATAATTTAAAATGGTTCAATACAAACATGCTGACCCCTTTATAGGAAGTCAATATTTCAATTGTGTCGGAAAATTCATCTTGAATCGTTTTTAAATCATTGGTAATCGTTCTTCTAGTTACTTTGAGACTTTTTGCAAGATATTGAACGGTCACATTTTTTCTTCTTTCTAAAGTATTCAAGATAAATACGACACGTTTTTTGTAATCATTCGATATTAATCGTTCAAGAATCTCTTCCACTTACCTTCCCCCTTTCACATAACAACTTCACTATAAACAATCTGTTTTTTTATTTCGAGGTATTGAATTTCCCGACTTAGAGAAAAAAATTTCTTTAGAAGACGAAGTTTTTTTAAAGTTTTTTTATAGGTTTTAGATTTGAGAGATAACAATAAAAAAGAGACTATACAAATTGTATAGCCTCTTTAAGGCGTCATTAATAACAATATCCCACTATTTTTATTTATTTACAATAAATGGCCCTCTGAGATTTTAAGCTTTCTATAAAAAAGTTATTCTATTGGAATCCTAAATTAATTCAAAAGACTAAAAGACTTTTAAAAGTTATTTAATTCTAAATAAACTAGCGGCACTATCTGGCGCCCAAGATGGGTCCCCATGATTATCATGAGTAACTAGTGTCGTATAAAGTTTTCCCTCATGAAAAATAATTTCATCCTTAGTATATCTCACAGGATTAAACAAACTTCCTAACTCAAATTGACGATGTTCATTTGGTGGTGCAATTTCATTTGTTTTTGTTGAAATCACTAAGCGATTGCTTGCCTCTGATCGAATAGAATCATTGCTCACTGCTTTGATCGTATACGTATACTGAGTCCCAGCATTCAACCCAGAATCTAAATAAGTTGTATTCCCAGTTTGACCAACTAATTGGCCATCTCTATAGATTTCATATGTTTTGATTCCTGCAGAGTGGCTCGAAGGATTCCACATCAATGAGATTGAGTTCACTGTTTCCCCCATTGAATGTAAGTTGCCTGGTCTTGTTGGCACTTCTACTTCGTTATCTGCTAACGTTGTTACCTGAAGCGCATCACTTTTTTCAGATACTTGTCCGGCAAACGATACTGCTTCGATTTCATACTTATACGTGGTATTCGCTGTTAATTGACTATCTTGATAGTTGTTCGCAGAAGTTGTAGTAATCAGTTGACCATCACGATACACATTGTATTTTTCAACAGTTGCTTGTGCATCCCAAGAAAGTGAGACTGACTGTTTTGTCGTATTCACTGCTCTAACATTCGTTGGTTTATTTGGTACGACTGGTATTGCACCACTACTCTTGATATTCGCATCAATCACATTGTAAAAAGCATTCGCAGTATCACTAATATCCCAAATTGCTAAAATAACGTGATACCCCATTCGGTCTTCTGGAATATTGACTGTGTGCGTTGCGCTAATATTCGCAGAAGATTGTCCGCCACCATCGATTTCCGATAATAACTCTAGATCTTCTCTCGCAAGTGGTTTGTTTTGATCCCAACCATTTTTCGTGATGTAGTAATGATATTTCGCGGTTCGGTGATTTGCCGTAAAATGCCAAGTGAAATTATTAGGACCAGTACTGATATCTTGCTTTGTCCATAAAGTTGCTGTTTGTTGATCTAACTGAAAACCTAATGCACCATTTGCAGAAGCAATTCGTCCATCCGCTGGCCCCGCTGCTGGGAAGCCTTTCAATGCTTCTAAAGATTGTGGCTCATTGATCACTGCCCCATATTTCTGAAATGCTGCAGTCCAGTTGGTGCGAGCATCTAATGACCCTTGGTATCCTCGACTAATTGGTTCCCTTACATACCCATGTGCAGAAACATCTTTTGTCGCACCAAAAATTATTCCTCCTAGACTTAAAACCAAAACAACACTACCCAATAATCTTTTTTTCATATCATACCTTCCTTCCAATATTTTTTGTTACATTATTTTTATAACATAATAACTTATTTAAAAACAGCATACTAACATTGATCAAACATTCACAAAAACACATATAAAAAAACGAAAATATTTATATATAAGTATTTATATATTGTGAAAAACATAACTATTATTCAGTTATTGTTCATTTAAACCAAGAGATGATAAACAGATTTGGCGAATAACTGCGATTTATCGTATCTGATTATGTTATTTAGTCAATCGGTATCAAAATTTGTACGTATTTACGATAATTTTATTAAAATACGATCCTAGCCTTGTCCATGAATCCTTATCTGAAATATGCTTAAAATAAAATAGATCTTTATCCTCGTATCCATGAGTGTCCGAAATAACGATATCAGCATGATCATACGATTCTACGATTTTTATTCGTTTATTATTGTAGTAATGAGTAATAACATTTTCGACTATATTTTTAGATTCTGGAAGGTTAAAAAATTCCACATAAACTTTATGTTCAGATTTAAGACTGTTGGAGGCTAAGCTTCCTAAAATGACTTGCACAAAACTATTTTTGATGTGATTGTAAGAAGGTTCATTTTGGTAAGATTTTAAGTTTTTATCAATGCAACGCTCTATATAGGAACCATAACGATTTGTTGGTAGTGCATCATGGTATATAGGCATAAATTTATATAATTCCAAATGGTGGATAGTGACTAATTTGTTTGTCAAATAATAGAGTAGTTGGTAAAAAATTGTTTCTGGTATATGAAAGTAATCAATCATGCACGTGAGTAATTTTTTACATTTGGTAACGATTGAATTCTTCTTTAGCCCCCCTAGCTTTCTTCCTAGTTCTTCTTTTTCTTCTTTCTTATTTAAATCTTGTGCAAAATAGTTGGATAAAAAGGCGAAATGAATACATTCATTTCGTGCATTTGTTCCATCTATCATCTTTTTGACAGTCAGCTTTTCTAAACACGCATCCATCTCCTCCTTATAGACTGTTTCTCCCAGCTCCACGAGTTCTGAGGATAGATCCTGGATTTGGTACCCGTTTTTCAATGATATCAAACTGACCGCTAATAAATAGTTGATACGCTTTTTCCCTAGCGGAGATAAATTTTGGTAATGATCAAAGTTGATGGATAAACGTAAGTTGATCACTTCTTCTTGCGTAATCGTTTTGAACAACCAATAGTTTCCTTTTGAAATGACAGCAATTCCCAGATAATGCAACATACGTATAGTAGATTCACTACCTGTTAACTCAATCAATGTTTCATTGATCTTCATCAAACGAAGATCAATTTTTAGTATTTGAAACAATTCTTTCAACTTTCCTAAAAGTTTGTATACATGTGACTCACTATAGATTAGATATTTTGCGATATCTGAAACACTGAATTTCCTTTTTTCCAACACATATAACAATGTCTGATACAAATTTGACTCTGCAAAATATCTTTCTTGAAAAATATTGATCAATTCGAGATATTCCGTATCGGTTAGTTGTGGCATACAGCGCAATTCATCTTTATCTAGAATCAAAGAGGTGTGTGTGTGTTTTGAGAATCCACTTTCATCATATTCTCTCATCAAATTTTGAAGTATCTTCCTTGCTTGTCTTTTTGTTAGATCCATTTCATCTTCCAGCTTTTTTATTGAGACTGCTCCATATTTCATTTCTTTTAATACCTTCATTTGTTGAAATTGTGTTTTTGTAATGAATAATAATATTAATTTATCTGGCAGCATATTTATTTTCTCCTCAATCTATAGTTGAAATGTAAAAATTCAAATAGTATAACATCACCTCAATCTTCCCCTGTCATTTTTAAATAGCAAAAATATTCTTACTATTCAGAAAACTAAAGATACTTGTTGATTTATAGTAATTATTTGACATGAGAACGGCGTAAACCTTCGTTCACTTTTAAGCGATAATCTAAAATAACTATTATAAAAAAACAAGTACAATTTAATATTAAAATATTTCTGCTTAAAATTCCAATAATTATAGTCTTGAATTTATTGATTTATTTGCATGCGATACCTAGCAAAAAAACTGAAGAACCAACGAGTTGTCTCGTTTGATCCTCCAATTGCTTTACAAATATTGCTTAAAATCATTTCATTTAGTGCCTATAATTTATTTCGATGATTCGTTTGACTATCCTACATTATGTATCAATCTTACATGATGGAAGTTTTAAAAGATCAAGCAGGATAGTCAGTCATTTTGTTGATTTAGCCATACATCTTTTCTTATCCGAATGGCACACTTGAGTGATGTAACTGAATTTTTAAGTCGCCATCCTCATCTATAATATACCCAAAGGTGTATTCTACCTTGACTTCTTCGTTGGTTTCCCCAGAAGTAAAATAATATACACCTGAAGAAATCGCTGTATCACCGTTCAAGATTGTATCGTGATTATCAAAGCGGATATCTGTCCAAGGCTCTAAAGCAAATCCACTATCTTCTGCGATGTCCCCACCAACAAAATAAGATAGTGCTTCATCTTTTGTTCCACGAAATGGTACTTCCGCAGCTTTTGTTGGTTTGAAGAGCACTTGACCGTCATCGTAAGCATATAGATTTTCCAGTGTCTCAAGCGCTTTTTCTTCGGCTTTTTCGTCACTTTCCAAACTAGCTTCACCAATTGCAATTATATTCTCTGCCCATTTTTGTTGTGCTTCTTCTACATCCGAAAGGGTAATAACCGGCGTTTCCTTCTTTGTCTCATTTGTTGTACTAGTTGTATCTTCTCCTTGGGCAGATGTAGCGCATCCAGCCATTGTTAAAACTAAAGTTGATAAAAGTAATGTTTTTTTAATCATATAGTCCCTCCTCTATAATTAAATTTTAACAGAAAATTTTTTTAAAAATCAAAAATATAACATACTTTAAATAAAATAAATAAATTAAACATGTTATAATTTCTTGATTTTAATATGTATATCCCCAATAAAGATTATAATAAAATAACTAATTTGTTTAATTTTTATAATAATGTATCATTGTTTATTCTTGTTTGTATTATTTGGCAAATTTGCTTGTAATGTTATAAATAATTATTTATCCTCTTTCTTTCAAGTAACCTTTCTCCATCCCTTTTTCTTTAAAAAAAAGGAGCGAGATTTTCGTCCGCTGGCATATTCTAAAACCGAATGAATGGTAGGAATAAAAGTAACTACTTTAAAAATAAGGCACTTTCCACAAAAATTTGAAAAACAATTTTCGTGAAGAGTGCCTTATTAATCGATGCTAAACACTTCTGTTCTGATCTTTTCTTTCTTATTTTAAACGTTTGTTCGTAGGATTTTTCATGCGCATTTTTCCATCCTGGCACATATCCAGTAAAGGACATACCTCACAACGGGGACTTCTAGCAGTACAATGATACCGTCCAAAGAAAATCAATGTATGATGCGTTTTTACCCATAAACTTTCTGGCACCTTTTTCATCAATGTTTGTTCAACTTCTTGTACTGACGCATCCAATTTACAGATCCTTAGTCGTTTCGTCACACGTTCTACGTGAGTATCAACTGCTATGGCTGGCACCCCAAATGCATCCCCAAGCACCACATTTGCTGTTTTTCTACCCACACCAGGTAACGAGACCAACTCTTCTCTTGTCTGAGGGACCTGTCCTCCAAAATGATCAATCAGCTGTTGCGCGCATGCTTTAATGTTTTTCGCTTTATTCCGATACAATCCAATTGTTTTTATTTTAGGAATGATCTCTTCTAGTGGGGCTTTAGCTAACGCCTCAGGAGTTGGAAAAGCTTCAAATAGAGCAGGTGTTGCCTTATTGACCGAAACATCTGTCGCTTGTGCACTTAAAATGACTGCAATCAATAATTCATAAGGATTCTTATGTTGTAATTCTCCATGCGCTTCTGGAAACATCTCATACATTTTCTCAAAAGCTTCCATTGTACGTTGTTTACCTAACATATTACTCCCATTCTTCCAGCCAATTCTTTAATGATACTTTTGGCAACTCTTCTTGTTGGACTGGCTGGTCGATTTCTTTTTGAAGCAGTTGCTGCTTTCTGCGTTTTTGATCTTCTTCTACTTGCTGTTTGGTTTTTAAATTTTTCCGTTCCCAAGATAATAAGATACGGTCGATATAATTGAAACTATACGCTTGGTTCAATACAGCCTCCCGTAAAGCTAGTTTCAAAATCTCAGGATGATAATGGTCCTCTTCCAACCACTGTCCGATCCGTTGAAATTCAATAGAGGACAACGGACGTCCAAACTCTTGTTCAAATAATTGATAGACTGAACGTGTCGTTTTTTCTTGGACTTCTTCTTCTTGCTTTAGAGAGTCTTTTTCTAATAATCTTTCTAAATGCACATAAGTTGGTGTCAAATCATAGCGATCCGCTTTACGTCCATCAATAAGTGTAGTTTCGATTGCTATGAAATGACCACTGACCAATCGATTCAAAATTTGAAAAACTTTTTCTTGCTTGACACCCATATTCTGGGAAATATTCATCAGATCCGGGAATGACTCTCCTTCTGATTGTGCCATATGCAACTGTAATATAAATAAAAATTCATCTGCTTGTAGGCCGATACGATGATAATTTTTCAGCAAAAGATTGGAAACGATCGTTTGACCAGCTTTTAAATAGTTTTCTAAATTCAACATTATTATCCCTCTCTTTAAAATTAGTATACGTAAAAACAAGAATTGAAGCAAGAAAGGATTATTTGAATTTTTTTAAAATGTTTTAGTGGTTTTTATATTTATTTTTCACTTTTCGGAATATATGTATACTAAAAAAAGCCTGCTTGTATTAGCATATGCTCTCCTCTTTAAAAAGGTCTCATATCTAATCTACAAGCAGCTTAGAGAATGACGCTCACGCTCGATAGAACGTTTATTATTGTCCTTCGTCATCCGTTCGTAGCTCGTATGGTTGTCCTTCATACGTATACTCTGTATTCAATGTTCCATCATTTTCATCGGTATAGATCCGTCGACTAAACGGGAATTGATGGTCCTCACCATCTTTTGTCTCATCTCCAGATAAAACGAATTCTTCTGCTTGAGTTTCATTTAATTGATTGATCACTTCTTCTGCTAAAGAATCGATATCGATCGTTTCATTCCCTGTCACTTTTTTGTAATCTTCAATAAAATTATCCTGTTGTACAAAATATTCTTTTTCCATAATGATCCTCCTCTAGTCCAACTTACTACATCTGCTTTGTTGGAAATTAATTACATCTATTATTTTGACAAAAAAAACAAAGGAAAACAACTAATTGCAACTGGTGAAGTCTGCAACAAACCATTCCTGTCTCGTGAGAAATAAAACAAAAAGTGTCAATAAACAATTTTGACCTTTAAATAGCCAGTTGAGTTCCAAAAAAATAGAACCATCAGGAAACAATATTGCTTCCTGATGGTTCTTCTATGACGCTTTGACAAATTATTGAGCGGTCTCGATTTCTCCTAGAGCTGCTTGTGCAAGAAGATTCAAGTAGTTCCAAGGACGGTCAAAATGAGGTTGGAAGAAGAAGTCAGAAAGAGCTAAGTCTTCAACAGTCATTTTATTTTGAACCGCTAATGACATCGTATTAGCAGATTGAGTGATGTCGTATTTAGACATGAATTGTGCGCCTACGATACGATTTGTTCCTTTTTCATATACTAATTCCATCATGACTTTTTCAGTCGTTGGCATGAATTCTGGACGATAGTTATCTTCAAATAGTGTTGCTTGGACATCCAAGTTATTCATTGGGGCACTTTCTGTTGTTACACCTGTTGAACCGATCGTCCAACCGAATAAGTACAAACCAGAAGTTCCTTGTGTTCCACGATAAGCCATTTTTTGCTCTGTTAAATTGTTTCCTACTAACAATCCTTGACGGACTGCATTTGTTGCTAAAGGAATATAGTTTTGCGTACCACTTGGGTTATAATTGACAACTGCTGAATCGCCCGCTGCAAAAATATCTGGATTGCTTGTTTGCATGTACTCATTTACTTTGATTGCGCCGTTTGGCAATGTTTCCACTTTACCTTCCACTAATTTTGTATTTGGTCTGAAACCAACGCACAAAATAACCATATCCGCATCAAATGTTTGGCTAGCTGTAGTTACTTGTTTTACTTTACCATTCTCATCTGGAATGAACTCAGAAACGTTTTCACCTAAAGCTAAAGTAACTCCACGATCGACCAATTCTTTTTCTAATACATCCGTAAATGGTTTATCAAGATATTTATTCAAGATACGATCTAAACCATCGATCAATGTCACTTCTTTGCCAGATTCGACAAACGCTTCAACTAATTCGATCCCAATATAACCACCACCAACGATCACTACTTTCTTCGCCTCTTCTGCTTTAGCAATGATTTCGTTTGCTTGGTTATAGTTTTTACATAAAAGAATATTTTCAGATTCGATCCCTTTGATTGGCGGAATGATTGGCCATGAACCAGTAGTCATTACTAATTTGTCATAAGAAACTGTTTCAGTTTCTCCAGTTTTTAAATCTTTTGCTGTGACTTGTTTGTTTTCAGTGTCAACATCAGTGACATCATGTTCCATTTTCACTTTCGCACCTAACGAAGCTAACTCTTCAGGGTTTGAATAGAACAAGCCTGCTGGGTCTTTCACGACGCCTCCAACATACAATGCGATCCCACAAGATAAAAATGAAACATTGTCGTTACGTTCATAAACTGTAACATCTGCTTCTGGGTTGTTTTTTAAGATACTTTTTACTGCTGCTGTTCCTGCATGGGTACAGCCAATTACTACTACTTTCATGTGTGTCCCTCCGATAAACGATTTGTCCTTTGACAATTTTTACTATAGCAAAATTAAAACGTATCCAACAGTTTTATGCTTGTGAATTCACAAATGCTTACTTATCATATTTTGCGCATTTCCAATTTAAAACACTGATAAATAAACATTCTTTTTGTGAACTTTTAAACTAAAGCCTCTGCGCTTGTGAATGAATACGAAATCACATAAAAAATTGCATAAATATTTGCGCCTTTCTTAAAACTATCAGTGTACTCCCTTCTTAGTTTCACTGGGGTAGTTATGTTATGTTTTTCTAAACGACACAAATGAAACACAAAAAAAACATCAGCAAAGTCATTTGACCTTATCGATGTTTCAGATGTTCGCACGATTTATTTTTTGCAATTCGGACATAGCCCATATAATTCTAAACGATGATCATGGATTTCAAAATCAGTTAAGCGCCCCGCCGCCATTTCAATATCTTCTAGCCCAGGATAATGAAAATCAACGATCGTCTCGCAATTTTGGCAAATCACATGATAATGTCTTTGTGAACTAAAATCAAATCGGCTTGATGCATCACCATATTTCATTTCTTGAACAAACCCGATCGATGTGAACAATCGTAAATTATTGTAAACTGTAGCAACACTCATATTAGGAAAGCGATGCTCAAGTGCCTTGTAGATTTCATCTGCAGTTGGATGCGAACGATGCTCGATCAGATACTCTAAAACTGCGTATCTTTGCGGCGTAATCCGAATATTTTCTTTTTTCAGTTGCTCGATCGCCGCTGCTACTTTTTTATTTTCCATATAAACAAAACCCCACCTTATTGTTCTTTAATTATCATACTATTTTTATTTTTTTAAATCTACATATTACGGAAAGAAAAAGAAAAGAATTTTATAATTTAGCCTATTTTATGCAAAAAAAGTGTAAAATAACAGATGTTTCACCATTATTTCACACTTTTTATTCAGAGTTTCACGTAGACTTACATATCCTGATACAAAGGAGTAGACAAATAACGTTCTCCATTATCAGGAATAATCGCAAGAACTTTTTTTCCAGCTCCTAGTTCTTTAGCTACATTAAGCGCAGCTTCAACTGCGGCTCCACCTGAAACACCCACTAAGATTCCTTCTTCTTGCCCCATACGGCGAGCTGTGATCATTGCTTGCTCACTAGATACTGATAAGACTTGATCATATACATTCGTATCTAACGTATCAGGGACAAACCCTGTCCCGATGCCTTGGATTTTGTGTGGACCAGGTTCTTTTCCTTCTAAAACGGCAGATTCGGCTGGTTCAACTCCAACGATCTTAAGTGTTGGATTGATCCGTTTTAATTCGTGTCCCGCACCGGTGATCGTTCCACCAGTACCGATTCCTGCGACAAACGCATCCAGCCCATTCACACCAAATGCCGCTTGGATTTCTGGACCAGTCGTTTTTTCATGAACTAATGGATTAGCTGGGTTTTCAAATTGCAGAGGCAAGAAATAACCATTTTCTTCAGCCAGCCGTTTTGCTTCTTTGATTGAACCACTGATACCTTCTGTTCCTGGAGTTAAAATTAGTTCTGCTCCGTAGCCCTTCATCAATAAGCGACGCTCGATACTCATCGTTTCAGGCATGACAAGTTTCACATGATATCCTCTTGCTACACCGACCATCGCTAAACCAATACCAGTGTTCCCTGAAGTTGGTTCAATGATCGTATCACCCGGTTTCAATATCCCATCATGCTCTGCTTTTTCAATCATATTCAAGGCAATACGGTCTTTCACGCTTCCACCTGGATTGAAGAATTCCAATTTAACAAAAACATCCGCAGCTCCTTCTGGAACTATCTTATTTAATCGAACGATAGGTGTTTTACCGATCAATTCTGTAATCGACTGATAAATCTTCTGTGTCATATTTTTTCCCCCTTCATTTGCTTCTCTATTAATCATAATACAAAAGAGGTACTTCTGCGAGTGATTCTTACTGGAGAAGCAAAAAATAGAGACACATCTTATGATATGCCTCTATTTTTAAGTTGATATAAAGTTAGACATTGATTTCTTGTCCAACCAATAATGAATAATTTGACATCGTCATGCCATTTTTTGCCATCAGATCATCAACGGACATACCGAATTTTTGAGCAATATCCCAAAGTGTATCTCCAGAGACGACAGTATAAGTTTGGTTACTACTTGTCGTAGTCGTTGTAGAGGTTGTCGTACTAGTCGTTGTGGTACTTGTCGTACTAGTTGTCGTTGAACCAGTTGATGGTGTATCAAAGCGAGTCAGATTATATGTGCTGATCAATTCATTTAATTTGTATGCGTAATTAGGATCTGTTGCATAACGTCCAGTTAAATAAGCTGTTGCATCATAATAGCTGGTTGTATTACTTTTCCATACACCTGAATAATGATAATCGCCTGTCGAAAAACTAGTAGAACGTAAAACATTCGCATGATCTTGGAATGACTCCCAATAAGATGAATAGCGACGGAAAGGTTCGTTCATCGTAACCCATTGACCATTCAAATATTCTTGCGTATTCATATATACCACAGATTGACCTGCGCTACCTTTGACTCCAAATAAGTTGTAATATGGTGCACTTGATAATCCAGATGTACCATACGCACTTTCAAGTAATGCTTGTGCAATCATGACAGATGCATATAAGTCATTGCTTGCTGCAACTTCAGAAGCAGCCCATCCGATTTGATTGATAAATGCTTGCGGATCGGCAGAAGATGCGACATCTAATTCATCCGCACGTACAGTTTGTGGTGTTGCTGTGACCAACATTGGCCCAACTAATAGGCTTGTCCCCACTAAAGGTGCAATGGCTTTTTTATTGATGGTCATTTTCCTTTTGGGCCTATGGTGTCGAGCGCTACGGGTTCTCAGCTCTTGCATTCAAATTCCTCCTCAAATGAAACAGTAAATAAAACTTCCTCTTAAACGAAACTTAATCATTTAAATTATACGTTTTATTTTATTGAAACTCAAACGAATCTTCAATTATTTACTTTTTGTAATCTCAACGTAATCAAAAAGTAACACAAAAGTAACGACAATTATCCCTTTTTACTAATTTATACCTAAAAAAATAGAAAATTGGAGGCTTGGAAAAAATCTCCAAGCACTCCAATCGAACTGCTTTCAGTATTTGTCTATAATTGATTGAAGACGTTGACTACATTATCTACTGTAAAACCAAATTCTTCAAGTATTTTGTTTCCAGGAGCAGAAGCACCAAAGTGATCGATCGTAATCGTTTGACCTTCGATTCCTACATAACGTTCCCATCCAAATGAAGCAGCTGCTTCAATCGCAACACGCTTCGTCACTGCTTTTGGCAAAACACTTTCTTGATATTCCGCGGATTGTTCTTCAAACAAATCAAAACTTGGCATAGAAACCACTGAAACATCTTTTCCTTGTTCCGCCAATACTTTTTGCGCTTTGACAGCTAGATCCACTTCTGAACCTGTCGCGATCAAGATTCCTTCTGGTTGTTCCCCTTTAGCTGGTGACAAGACATAGGCACCTTTTT